>CAUJFK010000064.1 GCA_963169175.1 Acidobacteriota bacterium
GATGATCTCCAGGACCTCCCCGGCGGCATTGGCATCTGTGCGGATGATTTTCTTGCGGGGATCTATGCCGGTGTTTGCCTTTCGGTCATTTACGCAATTAGTCTGTCGATATGAGCATCCATGTCTTGCCGGGCGATTCGCTTGTCGCTGAGTTTAATAAAGCAGGCATTGAGGGCGAGGTCGTTGTTTGCCGCGAGTGTCTCGTGGCAGGAGATAGATCGGGTCCGACACTCGACGAGTTCTGGGACCGGCGGATGAATTTTATCGCGCTCGAATATGGCGGCGATCCGATAGAGTACCAGGAAAATGTTGCTTACGAACTTGAGAAGCTGATCGGGCTCCCAGCCGACACTGAAGTGAACCTTTGGTTCGAGTATGAGCTCTTTTGCCAGGTCAATATGTGGTTTTGCCTTGATCTGCTGAAAGGGTCGGACGTAAGAGTTTTTCGTATTGAGCCGTTGAATGCTTCGCCGGATGATATCTGGAAAGGTTTCGGGAAGCTTGAGGCCGTTGACCTCGTCAATTGCTACGAAGGCCGGACGCAATTTTCTGAAGAAGATATCGCGATGGGTTCGCGGCTCTGGGAGGCATTTCGCCAGGAAGTTCTCGACGAACTGCGACGGCTTGGTGAATACCGCTCGCCTTGTTTTCCTTTCTTGAAAGAGGTGTGCGAAGCCGCGGCGGAGATAGGATCGAGGCCGGCGGCGATCGTTCGGGAATTGAAAGCCAGCGGTTTGAACGAACCCGAATCTCTATTTCTCGAATTCCAGAAACGGGCCGGTGTTTATGGCTACGGCGATCTACAGGTCGCACGGCTTCTTCAGGAAAGCTAACGCCTTTTAAGACATATGGTTTTTATCGAACTCTTCATCCTCCAGTGACGGTTCGGCCGCTTTTTCCCGTTGGAATATCCAGCCTCGCTGCCAGAAATAGACAAGCAAAATTGCAGCTACTAACCCCATAAAACCAAGCGTGATGAAATATCCGTGTGATGTGCGCAGCTCTGGCATATTCTCAAAATTCATACCGTAGATGCCTGCTATCAGGGATAGTGGCAGCATGATCGCGGAAAGCACCGCAAGGGTCTTCATCACATCGTTGGTCCGATTGGCAACCACGGAAAAATGTATATCGAACAAACTGCTGACCAGGTCACGATAGCTATCGGAAAGATCAGAAATGCGCTGAAGATGGTCGTGAACGTCGCGGAAATAGGGAAGTATATGTTCCGGGATCTGCGGGAATTCACCGTGAGAAATACGGTACAAGACCTCGAGTTGCCGGGCTGAGATGCGGCGCAGCCTCATTACGCTGCGGCGTAGCACCATTACTTCCTCAAGCACGGCACTGTCGCTCTTCTTCAAATCGAAGACGCGTTCTTCCAACGATGTTATTTCCAGATCGAAATCATCGACTATCGGCATATAGAGATCGACAATATGATCGAGGACCTGATGCAGTACGTACGCCGGGCCGCGCGTAAAGGCAAGGTAGCTTTTCCTTATCTGCTCCTTGACGATCTTAACGCTTCGGAACCGCTGATCGTGGAACGTGACCAGGAAATTCTCGCCCAGATAACCGTCCAGTTCCTTTGTTACGAATTTGCCTGGCCCCGTTTCGCCGGGCTTGATCCCGTGGACAATAAAATAGATGTAGTCAGGAACCGCCTCGACTTTTGGCTGATTGCGGGTCTCGATGCAGTCCTCTACCGTCAGATAGTGAAACTTGAATGTGTCCAGCAGGAGGGTTCTGGCCTCGTCGATCTGTTCAGGTGTTTCACCTAAAAGATCGACCCATACAACATTTTCTTTATTTCCAAGCAGCTCCTGAAGGTCATCAACAGTAAACCCTTCCTCGACCCGATCCGCCCCCGGCCTATAAACGAATATTTCCATAGATAGCAGTTGCCAACGGGTGCGATGATAGCCGAAAAACGGCATTTTCGCCAATGGCCGCATGTACGAAGCGGCGGCCCGGAATAGAGCATGTCGCAAAGAGCAAAAAGTCTTGACGCGAAATGATCATGCAATGTAAAATCATTTTGTACAGACCTCTTAGCCCACTTGGTCAAAATGACCGCAGCACACTGCGGGGCCCGGCAGATCGACGAACCCCAAGACGACACCTGAGCCCACAAAAACGTTTTCGCGAACAGAATCAGGAGAAAACATGGAAATCCGGAAAACCGGCCGTTACTGTCGGTCGATACTGACGGGAATTTTCTTGACGGTATTTTTTGCGGCCGCGGCATCGAACGTCACCGTGCTCGCCCAGGAATCGCCCGAGCCGGTGCTTATCAGTGAGCAAGGTTCGACCAAGGTTTTAGCCGTCAACGCGGAAGGTTGGAACGGAGGCGTTCCGTCGACTGGGACAGCGGTCATAGCTCAGGATTCACGGGTCGTGGTCTTTGTGACCAATATCGAGCTGTTGTCCGACGAAGGAGCGAATGCCTTTCGCGCCAATGGGGCGGACAACCGCGGAAAGCAGTACCGGCTTGTGGTTGAGAATATTCAGCCGGTCCGAAAGCGGCCGTGGATATTTGGAGTGACACTTCGCGTCCACGATCCGAGCGGATACAATGGCCAGCCTCGGATGAAGGGCGGGCTCAAGATCAGGATCACCTGGCGGGGCAACACGACAAATCAGTTAAGGCTAACCAACGGCCCCGTGCAGATGCCCGATCCGGACGGCCTGCAGCCGTCGCCTGTGCCGGCGGCGTCTCCGCCGTCAACTGCAAATCGATTTTCAACAGGCGGTGATCGGGCGCGGTTCATGGAGCAGGCGGCATTCGGGCCAAATTCAGCGCTGGATTTCAGACTTCGCCAGATCGGGTTTCGACGGTGGATCGATGAGCAGTTCTATAAGCCGTATCCAACTATTCCGTACTCAAACTTTGCGCAAAAGCCATTCGACGCCGTTCTTGGCTGCGGCGGCGATTACGGCACAAACCCTGAGGTCGATGTTTGTCACCGCAACCACTATTGGATCTACGATAACCAAAAGTGGATGGCCCTCGAAGCATTGTACGGTGAGGACCAACTTCGCCGGCGCGTTTCGTGGGCACTGCATCAGATCTGGGTCGTTTCTGCTCTGACGGTCTATCAGAACCGATGGATGCAGGAATATACCGAGATCCTCGATCGCAATGCATTCGGCAATTATCGTGACCTGATGCGAGAAATGACCCTCAGCCCGGCGATGGGTGAATATCTCGATATGGTCCGGAGCACGCGGTTTGATCCTAATGAGAATTATCCGCGCGAGCTTCTGCAGCTTTTCTCGGTCGGCCTGTACATGCTCAATCCGGACGGCACGTATAAGCTCGATGGGCAGGGAAACCGAATTCCCACCTACGATCAGGCAAAGATCGGTGAGTTCACGAAGGTCTTTACCGGCTGGTCGCAGTGCACGAACGCACAAAATCCGGCGTGTGCGAACATTGTGCTTGGTGCGCCGAATTTTATCGACCCGATGGTCCTCCTTTATCCGGACGATCATGACCAAACCGCGAAATCATTGTTTAATTATCCCGGTGCTCCAAACCCGGTAATAGCCGCCTGTACGAATTGTACGAATAATGCGAATCGGCGGGCATATGCCGAAGATTCTCTGAACCGTACGCTCGACAATATCTTCAACCATCCGAATGTCGGGCCGTTTGTTGCGAAACTGCTTGTACAGCATCTGGTTACGAGCGAGCCAAGCCCGGCGTATGTCGGCAGGGTCGCGGCCGCGTTCAACAACAACGGTTCCGGCGTCCGTGGCGATATGAAGGCAGTTGTAAAGGCAGTTCTGCTCGACCTCGAAGCCCGCGGGAGCAGAAAGACCGATCCCGCGTACGGAAAAATGCGTGAGCCGCTGCAGTATTTTACGAACATAATGCGCATGTTCAATGTCCGTGCCGGTACCAACTCAGACAGCGGTTCGACAACTCCTCCGGCGTCGTGCCAGGGACGAAGTGACGGCGTTTTTGGCTGGCTGACGGGGAGCCTCGGCCAGGAGATATGGGCACCGCCGACAGTATTCAGTTACTTCCCGCCGGATTATGTTGTTCCGGGAACCGACATTCTCGGGCCCGAATTTGCTCTGGCAAACACGGGTTCGTCGTTCGATAAGAACAATTTCATACTTTATCTGACACTTGGCCAGGGCCTTTGGTTCGAACCGCCGACGGGCGAGAATCCGTATCCGTACACACCCTGCGGTACATCGATCGACATATCGGGGCTCACGGCATTGGCCGCATCTGATCCGACCGGCAATGCGGTGGTCGAGGCACTTAATTCGAAAATGATGCACGGGACCATGTCTGAAGCAATGAAAACAAAGCTGCGCGCGGCGATCAACTTTGACATCGAGGCCGAATACAAGGCCCGGCAAGCATTATTCCTGACGGCAAGCTCGTCGCAGTATCAGATACAGAGGTAAGCGGAATGAACGAGAACAGACGAAAATTCCTGAAAAGATCAGGCTGTGCGTTGAGCATGGTCGCCCTGGCCACGCAGGCACGCCATTTTGGATTGATGAGCGCAATGGCAAGCCCGCCCGGGGCCGCACCTTCGGATTACCGGGCACTCGTGTGCATTCTGCTAAGTGGCGGGAACGACGGTAATAATCTGATCGTACCTAACCACTCGAATTCGGGTGTCAGTAGCTATGCGGTTTACGCTTCTGCCCGCTCGCAACAGGGCCTCGCGATACCGCAGAATCAGCTTTTGCCGATCAGCGTGCCTCGAATGGGAAACCTGACCTATGGGCTTCATCCGAGTTTAGGGCCGGTGCCGCAGCTAGGCGGGATAAATAACGGCATTCACGAGCTTTGGGCGCAAGGTAAGTTGGCTGTCACTGCAAACGTCGGCAATCTGATAACCCCGTTGACAAAGGCCCAGTACGATCAACAGCCGGCATTGCGTCCGTACCAACTTTTTTCGCATTCGGACCAGGCACAGCAGCAGCAATCGGCGCGTTCGGATTCTCCGAGTCCGCTTGGTTGGGCGGGAAGGATCGCTGACAGGACAAATGCCGCAAATAACCCGACCGGACGTGTGCCGATGATAACCTCGATCAGTGGAACCCAGCTTTTCACGCTCGGGCAGGCGACGACGCCCTTGGCGATCGCCGACGCAAACACACCGCTCAACGAGACCCTTGTCCTGTCTGCAAATTGCTGCACCGATCCGTTCTCGACGGCCCGCACGACCGCGCTCGCGGAACTTCGTACGATCGATCTTGATTCGGAACTGGTCCGGGCGACAAGCCACATAATGGACCAGGCACAGACCGCAAGCACCGCCTTGAGTACGTATCAGGAGGTGACCGCCCCATTTCCAGACAACTATCTTGGACGCCAGTTGAAACAAGCGGCACGCTTGATCAGGAAACGAACGGACCTGAATATCAATCGCCAGGTATTCTTTGTCGAAATGGGCGGATTCGATACGCACCAGAATCAACTCAGTACCGGAGACGGGCAAACGGGCCTGCTGGCAGAATTAGGCCAGGCCATGCGGGCGTTTTATGACGAAATGGGTGTATTGGGGCTTCAGAACAAGGTCACAATGTTTACGCTATCCGATTTTGGGCGGACGATGGACCCGGCGGGAAGCGGGTCAGGCGTTGGCACCGATCATGCCTGGGGAAATCACATGCTTGTACTTGGCGGTTCGGTACTTGGCGGCGACATTTACGGAAGTACGCGGCCGGATGGAAGCGGAAATGTATTTCCAAACCTTCAGATCGGCGGGCCCGACGACATCGACCCCGACTGGGGGCCGCGCGGCCGTTGGCTGCCGACATCAAGTGTCGATCAATATGCGGCCACGCTGGGCCGGTGGTTCGGCCTGAACAACACGGATATCAATGCCGTGTTGCCGAATATCGTGAATTTTTCAAATTCAAACCTCGGATTTATGGCGCCGTAGGATCAAGCTGGAAGAAAAAAAGGAGAATAAAGGAAGAGAATCGGAAAGACACTTGCGGCCCCTGGGTATAAAATCCGCCGCATGTTCTCGGTATTCGATCTCTTTTCCCGGAAATTAAGGGCGCATCAGTGTTCGGCCGGTCTTGCGACGGCGGTTTTCGTGTGTCTTGCGTTTGCCATCGGGTCCGCTCAACCGCGGGCGGCCTGCCGGCGGGGCCTGGAACTTGTTCCGCGCAACGTGAACAATAGCTCGCGGCAGGCGGAGCCGGGGGGATTGATCCCGTCCATCGCAGAGTCAGATCCGACCGCGATCCGAATCGAGACGGACCTGGTCATTGCGGAGTTTGAAGTTCATGACAAGAAGGGAAATCGGGTCGTCGGGCTGACAGCTGGGGATGTCAGGCTTGAGGAGGACGGAGTTGAGCAAAAGATCGATATGTTCGCCTACGGACGGAGTTCCGCATCGATCGGCCGGTCGATCATACTGATCATCGACTACAGCCAAAGCCAGAGTTCGTATATCGAAACAAGCATAGCGGCGGCAAAGGTGCTCGTTGAGCTTTTGGAGCCAAACGATAGTATGGCGATCGTCAGTGATGACGTTGAGCTGATCGTCGGGTTCACGAACGATAAGGCCAAACTGAAGGCTGGCCTCGAAGTGCTCGGCACAAGAGCACGCGACCGAAAATTTGGAATGAGCCGACAGCTTTCCGCGTTATTCGCGGCTGTAGATCAGTTGTTTTCAACCGATGAGAAACGCCCTGTTGTCATTCTGCAGACTGATGGCGATGAATTTCCGCTGCTTAGCCTGGGCCGGAATATCTTTCAGTTTTCCGGTTGTCCACCTCTGATCGACCGGTTTGAGGAACTTGAATCGATCCTCGAAAGGTTCGGCACGACGGTGCATTCAATAATTCCGGGGCTTCAGCTTGATGGCGGCCATCAGAATATTGCGATGAGCGAGAAAGGCCAGCTCGACCTTGAGACAATAGTCCGGCAGGAAGCTCGGATCAGGAAGAACGTCCTTGCCGAACGCAAAAGTTCGTTATTGGACAGACAAGTGAGGAATTGGGCGAACAACCGTATTCTGGGTACCAGGGCCGTCGAGAAGATCTCGCGGATGACAGGCGGGACAACACAATATTTAGGAAGCCCGGAGCGAGCTGGCGAGGTATATCGGCGGATTTTGGACGAGATGAATCAGAGGTACATCATTGGCTACTATCCGATAGATGCCTTGCGCGACGGAAGGAAGCGTAAGATCAAGGTTAGCCTAAAACAAGGTTTGAACTATCACGTCCGGGGCCGGACGTCATACACTCCGGCGATGAAGACTGCGATCAGGTAAGCGTTTGATCGGGGAAAGCCGGGTGCATCCTCCACGGGATCATCTATCTATCAAAATCTCTAAGATATCCGCACAGGTCTTTTGTTCCGGTATTCCCGCCGCAAAATACCAGTACGAGCGTAGTGTCCGGCGCAAAGTTTTCCTTCAACCTGTGTGCTGCGGCAAGAGTGCATGCTGCGGCGGGTTCCGTCATAACCTTTAGCCGTTCGAGGATGAAGACCATTGCCTCGACCGCCTCCGAGTCCGGCACTACCGTAACACTTTCAAAAAGCTGTTGGGCGAGAGCGAGAGTTGAACTTGTTACCGCCGGGGCTCCAAGCGTTTTTGCGATCGATGTTATCGCAGGCAGATCGATCGGATGCCCGGCGGCCAGAGCCTGAGCCATCGCATCCGCGCCTTCTGTTTCAACACCCCAAACTCGAGCCGAGGGCTTCATGCCCTTAACCGCCGCCGCCACTCCGCAAGCCATGCCGCCGCCGCCGATGCTGGCGATGACCTC
>CAUJFK010000065.1 GCA_963169175.1 Acidobacteriota bacterium
AATAGGACATCTTCATTTGCTAATAACAGGGAAATAAGCACGCGTTTAAACTTTTTAAGCGATAATGAGTTTTTTTCAAACTTTTAGAGGCAGGTTGCTGGTCGTTCTGGCCTTGCTGATCGTTGCGACACTTGGTATTCAATTCTATTTGAACTATCGAACACAGCAGGAGAATATCGCCCTTCGCGACGCGCAGGCAGAGGCCCTGCGTGAAGGCATAATTCTCGGTACGGCCGGAATAACTTTGCCGGACGAACGAATGGCAGATCTCGTTGACCTGCCCGATCAAACCTACCTCGGCGAAAACGCCCGAAAATTGGTCGCCGACGTTCTGATCATCGATAACAAATGGCAGATCTGGGACAGCCTTAGCGAAAAGTATTGGCCGACGCGAAATGACGATGGCACATACACATATACGATGCTGGCAGATGCGGACGATCTGCCGCCGCTGTCGGAAGGCGAACGGCTCGGGGCCGATCTTCAGCACTTTCCAAATCGGGCCGCGAATAAAAAAAGCGACGGCGAGGCCCACGCCCTTCCTATCGATACAAGCCAGGGACGGTGGTATGTAATGGTCGTTCTCAAGAACAACAAGAGCGAAGCGGCATGGCGCGCGGCCCTGCCGCTTGTCGCTACGCTCGCAGTGCTGTTGATCTCGACCTTGATCACATTCGGGCTGGTATGGAGATTTACACGCCCGATCGCAAATCTCTCGAACGCTGCCCGCCGCGTTGCCGAAGGCGATCTTGCCGTACGTGTCCCCGGCGAAGGGCGAACGGACGAAATGGGCCAGCTTGCCCAGCGTTTTAATGAAATGACGGCCGAGTTGGAAAAATCGAAGGAATTGGAAGCTCAGCTTCAGCAAGCCGAAAAAAGCGCCGTCATTGGCCGGCTTGGCTCGGCGATCGCACATGAGATACGCAATCCGCTCAATTACATCAATTTGACACTTGACCACCTGCGGGCAAAATTCGCGCCGGATGATGCTGAAAAACGCGAAACGTTTGAAAAACTGACCGCTCAGCTTAAGGCCGAAGTTGCGCGGATAAATCAGCAGATCACAGATTTTCTTAATTATTCACGCCCGGCCAAAGCGAACCTTCAGCCGATAGACGCTCGCAAGGTCGTCGAAGACTCGCTTCGTCTGGTCGAGGGACAGGCGGCCGAGAATAATATAAAGATCGGCGTCATCGAGCACGAAGGCGTGCCAAAGATCCTGGGCGATCCTGAATTTCTCAGATCGTTATTCAACAACCTGTTCATCAACGCTGTCCAATCAATGGGCACCGCCGGCGGCGGCCTGAACGTCAAGATACTGCCTGAGGACGGCTTTGTCCGATTAGATATTTCTGACACGGGAGCCGGTATTCCGGAAGAAAATCTTGCAAAGATCTTTGAACCTTACTTCTCAACAAAAGATACCGGCACCGGCCTCGGGCTGGCGATCGTGCAAAAGATCGTGGATGTCCACAACGGAACAGTCAGCGTTGAATCAAAGTTGAATAATGGAACACGATTCACTGTCCGCCTGCCAAAGGCCGATTAGAACTGACGATCATCAAGGGGGCGGTAATGCGGTTAAACTACAAGGAATTTTTCACACGCCTTTACGGGAAAATACTTGACGACGATATTTTGGGAAACGCCGCGCAAGTGGCGTTTTATTTTTCCTTTGCACTTTTTCCGCTGCTGCTGTTTCTGATGACCCTGTTTGGCCTGATCCTAAATAGCAAACACGATCTTCAGGAACAGCTTTTTCTGACCCTCAGTCAGGTCATGCCGCGATCGGCTTTTGAGCTGGTCGAGACCACGTTGAAAGAAGTAACAACGAACGCCTCGGGCGGCAAGCTTACGTTTGGTATTTTGGTCACGCTCTATTCCGCCTCGGCCGGCATTGACAATATGCGCGGGGCCTTGAATGAGGTTTACAACCTGACAGAAACCCGGTCGTGGCTGAGAACAAAGCTAACGTCTCCTGTGCTTACGATCGTTATCGGGATCCTGATCCTGGCCGCACTTTCATTTGTGGTGTACGGTTCGGAACTTCTGGATGCGGTATTGCCGATCGATTCGCAATTCATCCTGCAGCCGCTTGAGTGGATCACGGCCCTTGTTCTGGTACTGCTCGCGTTTGCCATTCTGTTCAATTTCGCCCCAAACCACGAACCGCTCGACTGGAAATGGATAACTCCCGGTGCGCTGATCGGCGTTGTTCTTTGGATCGCCGCGTCATACGGGTTTCGTATCTATCTTCATTACTTCAACAGCTACGCCGCCACCTACGGCTCGCTTGGGGCCATGATCATTCTGCTTCTTTGGCTCTACATTACAGCGCTTGTCATTCTCCTCGGCGGTGCGATAAACGCGATCTTTGACGAAGGTTCCGGCATCAAAAAAGATGCGGCTGATCCGGAACAGACAAAAGGAGAAAAGTCCGGCACGGAAAAAAAGCAACGACGTGAATGGCAACGAGATCGTTCATCCCGTTTACTTGAGTTATGAGACATTCTGCGCCGGCCAAGAAGATTTTCCGCACTATTTTAGGTCTGAGCGCAGCTCTTCCGCAAGCAAAACTGCTCCTTCTATACTTCCCCTGTAGACGAGTCGTCCTTGCCTGTTCAGAACGATAGTTGTTGGATAACTTGTGACACCAAGTGCTTGGAGCATCGAATCATCGTTTAGAATGGCGACTGGGAACGAATAGCCCTCAGCCGAAATAACTTCAAAAGCTTCTTCGGGAGCATCCTCTTCGATTGGCTTGTTGACGCCATAAATAGCAACCTCTGGGTCATTCTTGTATCTCTCGTATGTCGCCTGCAATTTCGGAAACTTCTCGAAGCATGCACTGCAACTTGTAAACCAAAACTCCAAGATAACTATTTTGCCTCGGATATCCGTCGCCGCAATGATCCGTCCATTGCGGTCAGCAATACTGATTTGTTCGACCACGTTGGACCCGTTGATTAGGCCCCTGAAAGTGCCGTAGTTTATTCGATGAATCCAATAGTCCCAACCTGAAAAAAACATGAAAAGAGCGACCGACGAACCCAGTGCGACCGGAAGAAGATTTACTGGTTTCTTCACGCGAAGGAACAAATATCCACTGATTATCCCACCCATATGAAGTATCAACATTGGCAGCGACCAAAGGTCACCATTGAGATATTTGTAAACCGCGGGGGCGCCCAGCAGCAGCCTTGTACCGATCATGACTACAAGGACAGTTTTGGGACGACTCTCTTTGTCCATCCACTTCAGCAGAAGGACCGTGAGAAAAAAGTAGGCGACAAAGCCAATTACGGAGTTATAAGTGATGACCCATCGAGTTAGATACGCAACAAGGAAAAGCAGCAAGGCTGAAAGGATAACTATTCTCAATACTGAAAGAAACTTCATAAGACGCCAAAACGCCGGAACGTGCCTGGCAAATCGGCTCCCTCCGGATAAAAAACGGAGTCAACCTGTTTATGGTCTACAGATAGAAGTACAACTTTCGTCACCGTACCAACCACATCCGTCGGTGGTGGCACCGCAGCCAACCCGATTGGTGCACCCAAAATCCCCAATCCCGCACCACCAAACACAGTCGCACGTTGGAGGTTTCAGAAGGACACCGGACGAATCAGGTGTCGCCTCGCCCGGCCAAACCGAATTTACGGTATTGCTGCGCTGCGAATCAGAAGGCGATTGTTTATGAATCCCATTGCTCATAAATATGGCAAAAATTTCTTCTTTGGAAAAAATTTCAAACGCACGAGGTTTGAGACTGTCTAAAGCGTTCGTCTCCTCGTTTTTGACGAGCACATTATTGATTGCGAAATCAAATGTTCGTGGGGTAAGATATTTTAGAGAATCCGCGATGAATTCTTTTTGGTTTCTTGTGAGGTTTGACAGAGCGAGATGATAAATCATCTGAGCCTTCCAAAACCTACTCTTATCCTTTGGACTTAGCTCCCTTAGTCGTTGCTTCCGGGAGCTTATCGGAAGCGACAGGAGGGCCTCATACGCTCGAATCAGATCGAGATCCTCGTCCGAGGTGTATATGCCCGCAAAAATCTCATAGGCATCTCGAGGCGCAAACAGAGCCAACGCTCTTTCCTGCAGAAGCTTCGATTTTTTTCTTGCCTTATCAACTATCTCTGGCCGGCTCTTGTTGTATTGATCAGAAGACGTAGAAATAATGGTATCCAACACCAGTTCTTTCTGGTCATTCGTAAGCGCGGGATACTTAAGGAGAATCAGTGAAAGGCGAATCTTAAAGAAGTCTGATTTTTCCTTACTGGAGATGTTGGAGAATGCCTTCTGTTTTGCTCCCGATGGCAGGGCGGCAACTCCGATGAAAGACTCAAAGGCTTGATTTTCAACGGCGATAGACGACGGCATGACGAATTTAACACTTGAACATTTCCGCGTTTCCGCAATCTTCGCCTGAATGTTAGGGTCTTGTGATCTAGCAGGAACGGCAATTGCACACACGAGTGAAATCAAAAGCACTAAGTTGTTTTTTTGGTTCATTTAGATTACCTCAAGAAAAAGGGCTCTAATTTTAGGACAACGAAAAGTAAATTGGTGTGAAAGTCTGAAAACATGCAATTCATAGGAATCGGGAGTTTCGGGAGCATCACAGGCTTATTTACATTGTAAGTTATAATTCCAAAATCATAGATTTGCAAGTTTATTTATTCATGGCAAGAAAATCGATACTCGTCGTCGATGACGAGAAGAATCAACGAGAAATACTCGAAACCATCCTCTCAGGTGAGGGTTACGATGTGACGACCGCAAGTTCCGGCGAGGCGGCGATGAAGTTTGTCGAGTCGCGGCGGTTCGACCTGGTGCTGACCGACCTTAAAATGACCGGTATGTCGGGCCTGGACCTGTTGAAGGAACTGACCAATTTCGACAAGTCGATCATCGTCATTCTGCTGACGGCACACGGTTCGGTTGATTCGGCCGTTGACGCACTCCGGTTGGGCGCGTTCGATTATCTGCAAAAGCCGTACGACAGCGCTAAGCTGCTCGAAACCGTATCGCGAGCGTTGAACAAATTATCCGCTTTGGACACGGAGATCGTTTCTGTCTCGCCCGAAATGGACAAGGTCAAGAAGCTGATATTAAAGATAGCCAAATCGAACTCGACCGTGCTCATACGCGGTGAAAGCGGTACGGGAAAAGAGTTGATCGCCCGCGCCATGCACATGAACAGCTTGCGCGCGAGCGAGACATTTCAGGCCGTAAACTGTGCGGCCATTAACGAAAACCTGCTTGAATCAGAACTGTTCGGCCACGAAAAAGGATCGTTTACCGGCGCGGTCGGTGAAAAGAAAGGGTTGTTCGAGATAGCCGATCACGGAACACTTTTTCTGGACGAAATCGGCGAACTCGACATTGCCCTCCAGGCAAAGCTCCTGCGTGCCTTGCAGGAACGCGAGATCCGGCGCGTCGGCGGTATAAAGGAGATCACGATCGATGTCCGCGTACTTGCCGCGACCAATCGCGATCTGCTAAAGATGACCGAAGAAAAACGCTTTCGCGAAGATCTGTATTATCGCCTCAATGTGCTGTCAATTGAAATTCCACCGCTGCGTGAACGGCGTTCAGATATTCCCGTACTGATCGATTACTTCGTCAAAAAGCACAGCCGCGGAACAACCCGCGAGATCAAGATCGACCAGCCGGCGACGAAACTGCTCAACGATTACCACTATCCGGGCAACGTCCGACAGCTTGAATCCGCGATCGAGCGAGCTATCCTGCTCTGCGAAAACGATACGATCACCCTGGACGACCTTCCGCCCGAAATGACCAACACCCAGCGGCCGGCGTCCGTTGACGGCGACGCCCAGTTCAAACTTCCGCCCGAGGGTGTAAATTTCGAAGACGTCGAACGCAGCCTGATAATGCAGGCGATGGACCGCACCGACAACAACATCACAAAATCGGCAAAGCTGCTCGGCCTGACCTTTCGGACGCTGCAGTACCGGCTTGAGAAATTTGGGTTTAAGAAAGATGGTGATGGAACCGAAGAAGCTGAGGAATCGTAATCTGAAATCGAGGTAAACAAGTATGGAATGGTTCTCAACCTTAACGCTTGCACTCGGCTCGGCGTGGACGAGCGGGATCAATCTCTATGCAACGGTCTCGGTGCTTGGGCTGCTGCAGAAATTTGGCGGCGTTAAGCTGCCGGGCGGGCTGGAAGTGCTGGATAATTGGGTAATTATCGGCATCGCTGGCGGGCTGTATATTGTTGAATTCTTCGCGGACAAGATCCCTTATGTTGATAGCGTGTGGGATGTCATACACACATTTATACGCGTGCCGGCCGGAGCGATCGTCGCCTGGGCGGCCGTTTCGGACATGGACCCGGCCATTGTTATTCCCGCAACGCTTATCGGCGGCGGACTCGCCCTTTCGTCACACGGCACAAAGGCCACTGCCCGGATAGCGGCAAATCTCTCGCCCGAACCTGTTTCAAACTGGGTACTTTCGCTCATAGAAGACGCGATCGCCATTGGCGGAGCATTGCTGGCCGTATTTGCGCCGGTCGTTATCGCAGTCATTCTCGTCGTTTTCGTAATCCTTTTTCTCTGGTTCCTGCCAAAGATACTGCGGGCAGCTCGGAGACTTTTTGCCGCAACAGCTGCACTTTTCAGAGGTGAAAGTTTTCGGGATGTAGCACGGAGGGCTGGATAGGCTATGGAAAGAACATTTCAGGCCGTGGCTGTGATCTTTGCTGCAATTGCCGCTTATTTTTGGTGGGACGGCAATAAGGATGGAGCATTTATTGCTGCTGTCCTTGGCTGCCTTTCTTTCTTTCTGAGTGTTAGAGCACAGGTAAAGGAACGAAATCGTTTGCGCTCGGCTGAAGCGGAGGCGGAAGTTGGTGAAAATTCCGAATGACGGCCACAACAACGCTCGACGATGACGTTCAATCCCTAAAGATCTGAGACGATATCTTGAAAAGCTGATAAAACCCGATCAGAGCGCCGACAACTATCCCGGCGACCATTCCCCACGGCGATGAACCGAAAAGGAGGTCGGCTCCCCATCCGAGTATCATCAGAAATGCGACCGAAACAACAAAGACGAGACCTATGGACCATGCAAGGCCGAACCGCCGCGCGGTTTCAGCGGATGATATTCGCGGGGCCGAGGAGAGAATAAATGGCTCATCCGCAGAGTTTTGCGTTTCATCAACCGAGTCAAACAGCCCGATCACCGCGGACGGCTTTCTGCTATTGCCTTCCCTGTTCTCAGGCCGCGGGGCCTCTTCCTTATCGTCGCCGAGGAGATTTTTGAGCATCAGATCCTCCCGAGAAATGCCAATTATGGCTTATTTGCGACTTTCGTGTCGATATTCGCGCCTAAAAGGCTGAACAGCTTGTCCTGAATTTCCGGATTTGTTGCCAATTTATTGTGTGACTCGCAGCGGAAAAACTCTTCCACAACGGGCAAGGCCGTCTTTCGTCCGGTGGCGGTGAAGCTCTCGCCCGCGAGCGACCGCTTTGTTACCACGCTGTCACCGAGCGCGAAAAGCACGCGTCTCAGTTGGTCTTCCGTCACCTTTTCGCCGTTTGCCCGCGTGTATCCGTCCGCCTTAAATTGCGTTTCCCACCGGGCGTCATCTTTGTCCCGCCGCAATATAATCGCATTTGACGTGTCCTTACAGTCGGCCCCGATTATATAGAGTGAAATAGGCACTTTTTTGCTCGTGTTCGCATCCAGTGCGGCCTGGAACCTTTTTGCACGAAGCAGAACGGCACGGAAATATGCTTTTGCATCCGCCTGCTCTGCTGGCGTGAATTTATCCGCAAAACCTTTGTCGAGCCACGCGGCCCAACCGTACTTTTCCCACATCTCGGGATTGTAAATATCGATCGTAAGCGGCTTTAGATCTGCGCCATACGCTACGAAGCTGCCTTCATGCGGAAGCAATTGATAGATCGATGGAATTGAGAACGTGTCGAAGCGGTTTATATTCCGCACAAACGGGATATTCAATCCGCCGCCGATATATGAAAACCCGTTCAACAGCGAGTCCAGCGCCGCGACCGATCCCTCGTTCGGAGCGCCCAGAAGGAACAGCTTCTCAAAATGCCGGGCACCGGCCCACGTCGGCTTCGGCCTGGCCGGGATATCCGACTCTCCGTACATCGCCGCGTATCGGGCGATAAGGCCGCCCATCGAGTGGGCGATAACGTTGAATTTCAACCGAGGCCTTCCCAAGCGGCGTTTCAGTGCTTCGATCCGCTGGACCAGAAGCCGTGCGGTTTCTACATTGTCGAGCCGCCAATCGTACGGAAAGACATAAAACGTGTCCAGATCATCGCTCGGTTCGGCCGCGTCCCATTTGACCTCACGATAACCGCGTTCGCCAAGTGCGGCCGTCAAGCGTTCGTAAACTTCGGTCTCAGGCAGGAACTTAAAGAACTGAATGCTGCGGATTATATCTTTCGTGACCAGATCATCGCGGTTTTCGGAAAGGACAGGCGAGATCGGAAGGCGAATGTCGTCATCCGCCGCCCGGCGTACCTTGAACCAGACCTCTTCGCCCGTTTTCGAATTTACCAGATTCGAGCCGG
>CAUJFK010000066.1 GCA_963169175.1 Acidobacteriota bacterium
TGTTCGACGAAATTTCTGACGGCCTCGATTTCGTCACGCTGGGGAAGAAGCAAATGAACTCGCGCACGTATGTTTCGAAGTTCAATTTCTCCGGCGCCGATCAGCAAAAGCGTGTCGGCCAGCTTTCGGGCGGAGAGCGAAATCGTGTGCACCTTGCAAAAATGTTGAAATCGGGCGCAAATGTATTATTATTGGATGAGCCCACCAATGACCTCGATGTGAACACGATGCGTGCGCTCGAGGAAGCACTTGAAAATTTTGCTGGCTGCGCCGTCGTCATCAGCCACGACCGCTGGTTTCTCGATCGCATCGCCACCCACATTCTTGCATTTGAAGGCGACAGCCATGTTGAGTATTTTGACGGTAATTACACCGAATACGAAGCCGACCGCAAACGCCGCCTCGGTCACGATGCCGACCAGCCGCACCGGATCAAATACCGAAGTTTGACACGGGCTTGAATTAGGATGCGTTTGCGAATGTTTAGGAAGTAGCTGATAGCTTTTAGCTGACAGCTTTCAGCATTTTTATACTCTTCCGACGATCCTCTCGTTAGAACTGATCAGATGAGAAAATCGATAAAAGATATAGCGGCCTTTCTCGCTATTGCAGTTCTTTTGTTTGCGACCTCATGCGGGGGCACCCAGGCTGAAAGATCATCGGCTGTGGTCGAGCCGAGTCCCGTTTCGCAGAAAAACTTCAAAGAGCCTGTCTCACAGCCCTCGCCGGCGATGCCTGACCTTCAGGCTGAACTCCTTGATGATCGCGGCAAAAGTACCAGCTCGCCTCTCGGGCAGTTCGACTTTCGTAATTTTACTTATCCGCTGCCGCGAGGTTGGCAGCATCCTGACGGCGATGAGATCACACTGGTAAATGGAAAACTTGAACCTAAGTTCCGTGATATCCAGGAAGAAATGAGTCCCGAGGAAAAGGCCGAGGCGCGGTCTGAGCGGCGGATAGGAATGTCGTATGTCACCACAAAATATATGGACGCCGATGGCGACGGCCAGGATGAGGCGGTTGTTATTCTAAAGGTCGAGACAGGTGGAAATGCCATCCCTCAACTGGCCTATGTGTACACTTGGAAAGATAACAAACCGGAACTTCTTTGGAATTTTCGCACTGGCGACCGGGCCGATGGAGGAATGAAAGATATAAGGATGGAAAACGGCGAGGTCGTCGTTGAGCTTTATGGCCAGGACCGATTTGTTCTCGGCCAGTATGAAACCGGCAAGATAACCGGCGACGAAGAACAGCTTTGCTGCCCGATCTATTTCACCCGTTCACGATATAAATGGAATGGCCGCGTTTTTCTGATGCAGGGAAAGCGGCTTACCTACCAGATAAAGAACCTTTCCGTACAACCACTGGAAAACTGGGGCGAGATAATGAATGATCCGGTCAAGTCAAAGAAGTTTTTGAAGATGTAGATGGCGAGATCCCAAATCCCTTCACGCCTTAGGATGTGCTTTGTCGTACACGGCGATCATTTTTTCCATTGAGACCTGCGTATAGATCTGCGTTGTCGATAGCAGTGCGTGGCCGAGGAGTTCCTGAATATCCCGCAGGTCGGCACCTGAATCGAGCAGGTGCGTCGCGAATGTGTGGCGCAAACTGTGCGGTGAAATATCGTGAATGTCGGTACACTGTTTGATGTATTTGTCGATCATTCGGCCGACGCTGCGAGTCGTGAGACGCGTGCCCTGATAGTTGAGAAAGACCGCCTGATTGTCGCGGACACCGACGGGAGCGTTATTAAGAAATGCGGGCCGGGTCTCTGATAAATAGTGCATTAAAGCCTGCAGCGCATGTTCGTGGAACGGGACTATCCGCTGCTTTTTGCGTTTGCCGGTTACACGAACAAGGCGCTCGCGAAAATCGATATCCTTTAGGTTTATATTGACCAGTTCACCAACGCGAATGCCGGTGGCATATAGAAATTCAATGATCGCCCGATCGCGGCGGCCGAGGTCTGTGTTGGTGTCTGGCGTTTCGATAAAGCGAACCGCGTCCTCGACCGAAAGATGATTCGGCAGTTTACGCTCGATCTTGGGCGTGGCTACCAGTTTTGCCGGGTTCACGTCCACTACGCCTTCGCGGATGAGAAATTGGAACAAAGTCCGCAAACTCGCCAGCTTTCGCGCGACCGAGGTTTTCTTATGATCGTTGTGCAGTGACGCCATCCATTCGCGGATGGTTAACCGGTCAATGTCTTTGATGTCAACGTCTTTCCGGTTTTCTATCGCACACAGATGTCCGCGAAACTGCGCCAGATCGCTCGCATAATTCCGCAGCGTATGCGGGCTCATATTCCGCTCGTGCGTGAGGTGTTCTAGGAATTGGTCAATGAGTTTGTTCAGCATACCGAAGGCAGACGTTCTTGTCCGCAATGAGTACGAGAAGCTACATCCATCTCGCCTCTCTCATGGTGTGGCCGAGATGAGTGTCCGCGCCCGCGGTCATTTCTTCGGTACATAATATCCCTTTCGCGTGCGCACATCCACATTGGGGTTATTCTTGACCGCCAAAGCTATCTGCCGGAATTCGCCGCGTTTTTCACCGGCCGCGTCCGGGTAATAGCTCAGAATGTACTGCTGCGAGAGTTCCGCCGATATCTGGCGGAAGGCTTCGTCGAGCTCTTTTTCGTCGATGGGTGAATAAACCCGCCCGCCCGTCTGCGCCGCTATTTCCAACATCCGTCGCTCGGCCGCGAGTTGGCGAACATTTGCGTTTCCCATTCGCGAACGGGTTCGAACGTAATTCTCGAAATCAGTTGTTTTGACGACATAGACCTGACAGTTCGCAACCTGCAGCGAACGCAAGGCCTGGTCAAGTGTGGAATCGGAGTAGGTGTCGTCACCATCCGACACGATGACTACAACCCGGCGTCCCTGCACTTCACCCAGGTATTCCGCCGCCTTGATGATTCCGTCGAGCAGAGCGGTGGCCCCCTCTGGCGGCGGGAAGGCATCGACCGAACGGGTCAGCATGCCGACATCGTTGGTCAGCGGCTGTTCCAAACGACTGAATGTGGCGATGCTGAACAGCGCCGCGAGGTCTTTGTTTGGGCGGATCATGCGGTCAAAAAAACGCATTGCGGCCTTTTTCTCAAATTCGCGGGCAATAGAGACACTGGAGGAATTGTCAAAAAGCATTGCCAGTCGAATGGGTGATTCTGAGCGGGAAAGTTCGGTTATCTGTACTGGTTTTCCGTCAACCTTGAGTTCAAAGTCCTCAAGCCGTAAGGTGGCAACGCTACGCCCGTTCGCGTCGATCACGGTTGCCGGTACCGGTACAAGGGTCGAATCGACCTTAATTATGTCGCCGTCATTTGCCGGCTTAACTGGTGGTGTCGGTGTTGCGGCGGCTTCCGGGTGCTGGGTCGGATTGTATTTGATCGGGGTTCGCGGCGCCGGCTTTGGGCTTGCCGAAGGCTGCTCCGGCGGTTTGTTCCTGCCCGACTGCGCAAACCCTGCGCCGGTAAGTATTAGGATTGTGACAAGGACAAACTTCATCGATCAGATATTTGCGGAGCAAAAGTTCCGCTCCGCTCTCGTATCAGAAACGAAAACCGGACAAAACGGTTTCGTCGGAATTTGTGGGTCGGCCAATTCTTTGACGGCGGAAACAGGAAATTATTTGCCTGGCCGAAATCCTGCATTCTTCGCAGGCCGACTAAACGAAGATCAATTTGACCGCGGCGAATAGAAGCACAAGCGCTAACACGCGGCGAAGCATTAGCGAATTGAACTTTGTAGCACCAAGAAGAGAACCTGCCATCCCACCGATAACGGCGGCAATTATCCAGAACCAAACCGACGACGGCAGGGTTTCAAGCAGTGCGGGATTCGCATAAAATCGTCCGGTCAGGCCGGCAACCGAATTCACAAAAATAAACAGGGCCGAAATCCCGGCAGCGGTCTTAGTCTCGGACCAGTGCATCAGCAACAGCACTGGTGTTAGAAATATCCCGCCGCCCACGCCCACCAAGCCTGAGAGAAGGCCGATCCCCGCACCGACGATCAATGCGTACAAGAACCTTGGCCTGCCCGCCTCGTCGTTGTCGGAAGCAAACGTCCATGCCAGCCTGAACGCGGCAAACAGGAGCACCAAGCCCAGGACGATCTTATACAAGTTTGTCGGTATGTGGATCAGCCCGCCGACAAAAGCAAACGGGATCGACGTGGCGGCAAATGGCCAGAACAGCCGCCACGAAAAAAATCCCGCACGCCAAAACTGCACCGTTGCGATCGAGGCGACGAAAAGATTCAGCACCAATGCTGTAGGCCGCGTTATCTCCGGCGCAACCGCAAAGAACGCCATCACCGCTAAATATCCTGACGCTCCGCCGTGGCCGACAGACGAGTAGAGAACGGCAACGACAAAAATGGCGAGGATGATTAGGATCGATACTGATTCCATTTGGCAACAAAAGAAGGGAGCCGCGCGCGGGCCGAAATCGTAACCTCACGCATAGGCCAGGGTACGTTCTTTCGAAAAACGTTTTATCCAATCGCCCTGTTCCGGGGTTTCCGGGACCTCGCGTCCACGGGCTATGCTCAGGCGTCGAAACGCTTCGTCGGACTCCATGTCAAACAACGTCATCACCGCGGCTGCCAGCAATGGAGCCCTACCGATACTCTGGCGACAGTGAATCGCGACGCTTTTGCCCGCAAGAAGAGCCCTTTTCAGCTTTTTAACCAGAGTCAGAAACTCTTTGTTCAGGGTTGGAACTCCTCGGTCGGCGACCGGGAATGAGATAAATTCAATGCCGTATGTCCTATAAAATTCGGCTTCCCGTTCGAGTTCAAACTCCCTGGTTTCCGACTCCTCAAGCATCGACACGACTAGGTCGATACCAGCATTGGCCCAACCCGATATTTCACTTTCGAGCCAGTCGCCTCCGCGCGGACGGGCAACCATGGCAATCCGTCCCGGGTATTCTCCACTGACCCAAAAAACCTCCGTCGTCATTTTACTCTTTCCCAGATCTCTCTCGGTAAGCCGTCAACCTCAAAGCCTCTTTCACGCAAAACCTTGATGCGATGATTGCCATCCATTATCGTACCGTCTGACCTTGTTTTCAATGCATTCGTTGTTTCGGGTTTCAGAGACTTGATCAACTCGTCCGTCGAGATCGTCCTAAAATATTCAAGTTTCAGCTTGATAAGAACGGCTTCAGAGTACAAAAGTTTCAGGGGCGGCTGATTCATGATATCGCGTTGCTTTGTCCAATATTAACTTTTTCTTCGAATCCGTGGCAGCGTAGGGTACTGAAACGTGTCAGAAACTCGTCCCAATCCTTCAATGCCCGTTCTACCTGTACCAAATGCTGCTCGCGTTTATTCCGATGTTTCTTTCGTAATTCGACGGGCAGGGGTTCAAGCAGGCCGAAGGTTATATTAACGGGCTGAAAATTCTTTGTCTCGACATTTGAAACATAACGGCACAGGGCTCCGATGGCCGATGTCGGCGGCGCCGTCAGCATTTGCTGACCCTGAAGGACGCGAACCGCGTTCAACCCGGCAAGCCAGCCGGTCGCGACCGATTCGACATAGCCTTCGACGCCGGTGATCTGTCCGGCAAAGAACAAACGCGGATTCGACCGTGTGGCCAGCGTTTCGTTCAGTATCTTCGGCGAGTTGATGAAAGTGTTTCGGTGGATCTGACCAAATTGGAGAAAGTCTGCGTTTTGCAAGCCCGGTATTAGCCGCAGTACGCGTTCCTGTTCACCATATCGGAGATGATTCTGAAACCCGACAAATCCATATGCATCGGCCATCAAGTTTTCTTGCCGAAGCTGGACGCAGGCGTACGGCTCGGCCCCAGTTCGCGGGTCAGGCAGGCCTTTTGGCTTCATCGGGCCGAACCTGAGCGTGTCGACGCCGCGGCGGGCTATTTCCTCGATAGGCAAGCAGCTTTCGAACCATTGAGTTTCCTCGAACCTCTTTACCGGAACTGATCTTGCTTCGACCAACGCGTCATAAAATGTCTGATACTCCTCGCGCGACATTGGACAATTGATGTAATCATCGCCGCCCTTGCCGTACCGCGCCGCCTTAAAGGCTATCGACATATCTATTGAGTCAGCCGCAATGATCGGCGCGATGGCATCGTAAAAATAAAGCTGATCGTCGCCGGAGAACCGCATTATATCGGCAGTAAGGGCATCCGAAGTGAGGGGGCCGGTGGCAACGAACGTCGGAACG
>CAUJFK010000067.1 GCA_963169175.1 Acidobacteriota bacterium
GTTGAGAGATCGGGATGTGTATTGTTGGCATAGAATTGTGCGGAAGTCCGCTCGTTAGAGGCTGTGTTAAAACCGCAAAAAAAGCTGCGGAGCAGCGGAATATTTGTAGCCCCACGTGAAGCGAAGCGAAACGTGGGGTTAGTCGAGCCTATCTCTCAAAGCCCGTGCGGCATACTTCCGCTAAATTATTGACAGCAATAGATGTAACATGCCTCTCTGTCGCCCACTACGTGGGCTTAGAGTCTTGTTTTCATCCTAACCACGGGTTCCGCTTTGCTCCACCCGTGGCTAGATTCTGTCACTGCTCCGCAGTTTAAGACGGTTTTGACACCGCCTCTAACGCGCGGGCTTCCGCATTGGATTCGCGCTTTTCCGATGGCCTCGATTTTTGCCGCAAAACTCTTACGCATTTGCGTCAAGGCTCTATGAAAATGCGCCTCATTCTGGTCTTGATTCTCTTACTTGCCGGGTCAGTTCTTGTTCAAAACACGAACGCCCAGGTCGAAGGCGGTGCTATCGCCGCTATCGATGATCCGTCGGAAGCCGGCGGCGGGCGGACTGTCGCGTCGATCGGCAAGAAGACCGGCTCGCCAAAGGTCACCGGAACGCGGAGGTCAGTCCCGCCGCGACGCACAACTGCCGTGCCTCCGAAGCCGCGGCCGTGGGACGGGTTTGTGATAGGTGATGAATACACCTTTATGAACTTTGAGGTAGTTTCGGCCGAAAAGCCGTACTATACGCGTGCCGCAAAGGAAGGCGGGGCCTCGGGGCTGGTGCAGGTCGAGATATTGATCGACACCAACGGCCGCGTCCTGAAAGCACGCGCCCGGACGGGCAATAAACTTCTTCATCCCGAGGCCGAACGGGCGGCGCTCGCATCCCGATTTAACTCGTACTCCTTTGGCGGCAAACCGGCACGGGCGATCGGCTTTCTTGTATATCGTTTCGGTTCACGCGAAACGAGCGGCGCAAAACGCCCCTGCACACAGGACAGCAATGGATTTAAGTCGCCGCTTCGAAAATACACCGAGCTTCCATTCAGTTCCGCAGAATGGCTTGGCGGTGACCGGTGGCTGCGGGCGCGGATGAGAAACGACGTTTTTGACCGGCGCGTCCCGAACGGCAAAACCCGACAGGAGATCACCGGCATGTTCGGCAACCCCGACGGGAAAAAGACGATCGAGGGCCGCGAAGTATGGTTCTACAATATCAATACCGGCGAAACCGACGATATCAATATGCTCGCCATCTCATTCGATACAAAAGGCAAAGCATATGCGGGCATGTCAACAGGCCGGGAGATAACAATGGGCGCCATCTGCGGCCGGATCTTTCCGCTCGATTCAAGTACGTTCTAATCCCCACGGCTTTCGGCCTCTTTTCGAAATATTCGTGTCTTCATTTCGTGCATTTCGTGGTCAGGTTTTGAACCATTACCACGAAATGCACGAATGAAGACACGAAGAATCACGAAAAGAACAACGGAAAAAGGGAACAAGGTTTTAGTCTCGTTCCCTATTTTGCTTTTGATCAGGCGGCACACTCCCTACCGGTCGTGTTTCAGCCCTTGCTTACTGCAGTGAGGCATCATCGACCCGGAAGGTCGTCGTCACTGAGCTGTCCATTGTTGAACGGAACTGTATCCGCACGGTTTGTCCCTTGTAGGCTGCGGGAACCGTCAACGTTCGCTGCGTATATGCGCCAGCTGCTGCCTTGTTCAAGTTGCTGTATGTCGCAAGCCTGGTAAGCAGCGAACCGCTTGTGCTGCGGACCTCGACGTAGAGTTTGTCATACTGCCGCGTCGTGGTCGTTTCGCTCGACGTAACATTCAGCCAGAAACTGAGCGTTCCTGTGGCCGATGTCGGGATCGAAACGGTCTGATACGCCTGGCCGCTGACGCTGTTGTTCACACCGAAGTAAATATATCCTGTGCCGCCGTGCGGATAATTGCCCGGCGTTACATAGAAATATCCGGTACCCGAACCCACCCACGGCGAGGCACTGCCTTCAAATCCGCCGTTAATAAGCAGGTTGCCGCCGGGAGGCGGAGTCGGCGTTGGCGTGGCCGTTGGCGTCGGCGTGACGGTCGGCGTTGGTGTCGGAGTTCCGCTCGGGCAGCTTCCGACACCGACCGCGCACCAACCGGTCGCGATAGTGTTGTACTGCGCACTCGATGAACCGAACAGGTCGGTCGCCGCATTCAGTGTGGCTGTCCTTGCTCCCGCAAAGTTCGTGCTTGCGGTCATATAGACCGTCAAGGCCCGATAAAAGATCTTCGCGGCATCGGTCGTACCTATACCTGAAACGGCAACGCCGCTGACACGGTTCGTGCCGCCGTTTGCCATCAGATAATACGCCTGGTTCGAAATGCTGGAATTTGTGTGAACACCGCAGTTGTCGTTAAGTGACGACGGCGTGCAGGCGCCCGGATAAAGGCGCAGGCTGTAATGATCGGGATCGCCGACCGAGTTCGGATCATCCATCCGCCGAAGGGCGTCGCCAGCGGTTCCGGGCGTATAGGCATCCTCGCCGATCTTCCATGTATCAGCCGAGGTGCCGCCGTCGGCAAATGCTTCGACCATCGCACCGAAAATATCGGAGAACGATTCGTTCAACGCACCCGATTCCTTCGCATAGGTAAGGTTGGCCGAACGCTCGGTCACACCGTGCGTCATCTCGTGGCCGCAAATATCGATGGTCGTAAGCGGCGAGAACGTAGATCCGTTGCCGTCGCCGTAACTCATCATGTCCTGATACCAGAACGCGTTGTTGTAATTACTGCCGAAGTGTACGCGTGATGCAACAATGCTGACACCGCCGCTGGCACCGGCCGTTGTCGTGCCGGGGCCGTAGTTGCCGTCAATACCGTTGCGGCCGTGGACCTGCTGGTAGTAATCAAATGTTTTCGCCGCCCCGTAATGAGCATCGACTCCGGCGCGTTCGTTCGTTGCCGACCAGCTATCGTCCGTACCCGTATAGCGCGATTGCGTTCCGCCCGTGCCGGTCGAAGTGTTGCCGGTGTTGTTCATGTTGAAGGTACCCATCCGGCGGGTAAGGTCCTCCATATAGAAAGTGGCACCGGCACTGCTGGTTGAAATGGTTACCGTTCCGCTGTAAAGCGAATTACCGGTGCCGGTCTTGAGATTATTGTATTCGAAGATCTTTTCGCCGGTCTGGGCGTCAACGAATACCACCGGTACCGCCGTATTCTCCGTTCCATCCAATCTCGGCATTTCAACGCGATATGCCAAGTGATCGCGATCGGCCCCGCGATAGATCAACAGATCGACGATCGGCCTTTCCGTCAATTTTCGTTTGCCCCGTTTTGTGTTCGAGGCGATATCCAACGCTTCGCCCGGAGCAAAATTTGGCTGTGTGTTTACAACGATGTTCTCTTTCAGATCGTCTGTGATCAAAGAAAGCTCGCCATCGGCTTTGAGATGAACGATCGCCTCGCCCTCCCAAACCGGGATGCCGCCGACCGTTTGCTGCACATGGGTATGTGCCATCTTCAGGTCGTCGATCTCAACCCGTTTGACGTCAAAATCGTCTACGGTCCCTATTTGCCGCTGCAGGGCCCGGCCCCGCAGGATATTGAGGCTGATCTGTTTTGCAAGTTCACGATCATCCTCGCTGTTTTTACCAAAGACGGGCTCGTTCGCCTCGGATGTCATCGAGATGACCCCAAAGGTGAAAAATCCCGCCGCAACGACCGCCAGAATTCCCAGAATTGTCTTCACGCTAATTCTCTCCTTAGATGGTGTTCTGTGCAGATAAAAAAATCATGCCGAATAATGTTTCGAACACAGTTCCAAGGTGAGAGCGAATTCCCAGCAGCTGAAGCCAGTTTTGAAGCCGCCCGTGGTGATATAAACTTTCGTGATATAACGATAAAATGCCGCGAGGGTGAGAATCATTCTAGTCGCGGGTCGGCTGTCTGTCAACAGAATTCTTTTCAGTCTCTATGGATGTAGAAAATGCTCTGCCAACGCTGTTGATCGGTGAGATCTATCCATGGAGCGAAGTGTCGCGCATCCATCGCATCCGCAACGGGATTTATCAGAAAAAAGGCAGTCTGATATCGCTTCTGACCGACTTCGGCCGGATCAACCCCTGTTACCCGGATGTGCATGGAAACATAAGTGATACGATCATTTATACCGGCAGCGGCCGTCACGGAGATCAGATCCTTGAACCCGCCAATCGAACGTTGCTTGCCGCCGTTGGCCAGAACATTGCGGTTCCGTTGTTCAACAAACTCGCCGTCGGCTGCTGGGAATTTACAGGCTATTGGCAGGTATCGGACGCTAAGTACGCCTTCGACGAAAACCAGAATAGAATGTTATGGAAATTTACTCTCACGCGTGCGGCAGGCTGTTAGCCGATTGTCCGGCGGCTGGGATTCGCGGCCATGCCGTTCAAATTTGTCTTTGAAAAAGTGTGGTTTTTGATGTCCCGGACGGACTGACGAATGCTTACCTTAAACCTTGAGGTTCTGCACGGACTGGATCTTTATCTCAAATCTGCCGATCGATGAATTGACCTGTGAACGAACTGGTATGCGCCGGGCGTCATCCGTTATCCAGATGATCATGCTCCCTTCGCGTTCGATCAGTCGCCCGGGCCCGAAAACCTGCGGCTCAACGCGCCAGCACCAGACCTTTCCTATTTCGGTCTTCTGCCTCTCGCGGGCCGTCACTTTTACCGGAACTTTATAAACCAGGCCCGAATCACTCACCGTCATATCAAACGTTGAGCCTACCGCAAGCGGCTTTGTCCGAAGCCAATAGATGCCGGAGATCATATCAAACGTCCCGGGCCGCACTTCGGATGCAATGCGCCGCGGCGGCCGCATCGGGTCATTCGGGTCCGTTTCGGTATAGGTCACCTGCCGGTCACCATAATCGAACACCGCTAAGCTATCGCGAACACGCTCTTTTTGAACATCGTGCTTTTTTGTAAGCCGTGCCTCGCCGGTGCTTGCGCCGAACGAAGATTCTATCTGCTGAAGAAAGCTGAAGCGGAAAAGCCGGGTAAGCGTGCCCTTGGAACGAGCATCGGCCTTGACGACGAAGTCACCGTCCGGATCCGGCCGCGTAACCGTAAAGGTCAGGTCAGCGATCGCGATCCCGGGCGAGATGCTTTTTCTCATCTTGCCTTCATAGGTCAGAGTTTCACCAACCGCAAAAGGCAGCAAGGCCGGAGCCGCTGAATTTCCGTTCGATCTCGCGTTTTGCCCCAAGACAGTTGAGGTCATGGCGGCCGCAATGAACAAAAGCAGAAAGAACTTCTTAGAGTAAGTCGTCATTAGAATAAGGTCTCGATCTGTCCTGGACTCCGTCGATTATAACCTATTGGCCAGTTGAATTGGAGAAATCCTCGCATTCAAACGCGCTTTGCCCAGGAACTGGCGGCTCAAAGCTTATGGCTGTTAGCTGATTCTGCAAAATAGCTTGTAACCCTCAATCTTTCAACGAGTTATTAACCTAACAATCATTATTAGAGGCCTACGAAGAAGCCTCGGGCCAGGCCGTTTCCTGGTCGTTTTGGCGTTGGATGCAATCCTCTTTCGGTTCGTTGGAATCAGAAAAACGTGTAGCTTCTTACTGAAGGAACTAGCCTACGGTCGATCAGTCGCCTTCTTCAGCCTCATTCCTACGGCCGCCAGCACCGTTTCGACCGTTATATCCATACAGATCCAGTTCGAGCATGTTCGACGATGACAATCCACACGGCAGGCGATATCAGTGCGCTCAACACAAACATCCGCTGGGTCCGGGCTGCCATTCCGCCACCATTCAGTAGGGCCAAAAATACCGACGATTGGCATTCCCGCGGCAACCGCAAGGTGCATCGGCCCGGTATCGCCGCCGATGTAGATGCGGGCTTTTTTAAGTAATTCGAAATACCCCTTAAGACTTGGTCGAATAACGGACGTGTGCCCTGATCGGCTCGCACTCAAAACCCTTTCGCCCAATTCCTCTTCGCCGGGCCCAACTGCCACGACCGAGTGCAAACCGTGGTCGAACCACAACTTATCGGCAAGACGGCCAAAGTTCTCGGCCGGCCACATTTTGGTCACCCAGCCGGCCGCCGGGTTCAGGACCGCCAGATGACGGCCGGTCATGGATACTATTTCATCTGCTTCATGAATATGCTCAAGCGCAGTGAAGATCGGAAACTCAAAATCGCCCCGCGGCACCGGTATATCAAGCGCCCCGGCCGTAAGCGCAAGATTCTTACGCACAATATTTAGCCGTCCGCTTGCTTCACCATGATTCGTCAGGAAAATACTGCTTGCAGGTTCGCGCAATTCGGCGCGTGCGAAGCCGAAGCGCTTTTTTGCACCGGTCAGTTTTGCAATAGCGGCCGATTTCAGAAGGCCCTGTAGATCGATCGCGATATCAAACTTCGACCGCCGCAGATCGCGGAACTGTTCCCTGAGCTGCGGCAAGATATCCGCCACGATCCGTCCGCTATGCAAGGCCCTCGTATCAACCTCTATCAGTCGGTCGATCAGCGTGTTCCCGCGAAGTATCTCCGCCGAACGCTTCTCAACGGCCCAGCTTATCTCAGCATCCGGCAAAGCCGATCGAATCGCCGCCAACGACGGCAGAGTATGAACGATATCGCCTATGCTGCCGAGTTTTACTATCAGGATCTTCACCTGTTCAATAGTAAGACGCTCCCGCCAAAAATCCGAAACCGCGGCGTGACCCAAGCTTAACGCGGCGCAGTAGCCGCCTTCCGCCGGATATGTTTTATTTCTTTAATTTTCGTGTCATGTTTTGTGAATTCTCTGGTCCGGAATTCAGCTTTTCCACCACGAATGAATACGAAATAACACCAGCGAGAGTCCTTTTTGTTAGATTCGCACGTACTTTGAGCAATCGCTGATCTACCGAAAATGACAAAAAGATGTAGAAATTCCAGCCGGGGTTAGGCTATTCTATTTAATCGGAGCTATTCTGCCCCGCTGCATGCCCATTTTGCTGCTCCCGTCTTTATGCAGAAACCCAAACGTCAAGTTCGCGACCTGCGTCCGGCCTTAGTTTTTCTTTCGGGCGATCTGATCGCCGTCCCCATTCCGCTCGATCGCAAGGAAGTAATTCTTGGCCGCGAGATAGGTGCGGATGTCCGTGTGAACGACGCCAAGGTGGCTCGGCGTCACGCAATGATCGAAAGCGTGGTTGATGCGGCGACGGGTGAGACGTCATACATGCTGAAAGATTTCGGCACACGAAGCGGGACGCTGCTCAATGGCGAAAGGATCACTACTGAAGCACTCCAGAATGGTGACAAGATAACAGTTGGCGATCAGATACTCCGTTTCGACCTGCTGGACGAGATCGACCGCGAATATCAGCACCTGATTCACCGCCTCATTTCGCATGACGACCTTACGGGACTTCTCTCAAGCCGTTCGTTCTTTTCCGAACTCCGCCGCGAAGCAGAGCGGTCAAAGCTGATAAACCGTCCGTTTTGCGTGCTTATGATGGACATTGATCATTTCAAGAACGTAAACGACACGTACGGGCATCTAACCGGCAGCAAAACGCTCGAGGAGATCGGCGACAGCATAATAAAGTGCCTCCGAAGCGGCGACGCGGCCGCACGGTTCGGCGGCGAAGAGTTTGCGGCATTTCTTCTGGATGCGGAGATCGGCCAGGCAATGGTCGCAGGAGAGCGGATCCGGAAAGAGATCGAGCAGCGTGAGTTCAGCGTGGTGCGCCAGGGGAACCCAAGCCAGACGCACAGCGTGACGATAAGCGTAGGTATTTCAGCGTTTCCGGATGATTCTACCGACCCGATCGAGCTTGTCGAAATGGCCGATTCGGCACTTTACCGTGCCAAACGCGAAGGCCGGAACCGTGTTTGCATCTACGGCGCAATAGATGCGGGCGATCTGGACCATCAGTTGAAACCGCGAAGCGACTAAGGCCGTGCCCAAAATTTTGCAACCTTTCGCCGCATCCGTTCGTGAAAGACTTTGCCGGTAATTTCTGGTAAAATTCAGGGTTTGTTGGCGGATCATAAACGCGGCCACCCTGTATTAAAATCGTGATCACTAAACTTAACCTTAGCAGCCATCCGTTTCGAAATCGGACAACACCGTATCTCATTTCGCTCGTGATGATTGGCATTGCCGGTTTGGCGGCCGTTTTCTTTCTGGCCGCTCTGAAGCGAAATGCCGACAGCACCGAGAGAGCAAAACGTGATAATGCCGCTATGGAGACAGAGGTTCAGCGTCTTAAAGGCGAGGGAGAAAAAGTGCAGCAACAGCTAACGCCTCAGCAGCGTGAATTATTGGTGGCTTCGCACAAATTGGTGGCAAATAAATCTTTTGGATGGTCAAGGCTGTTTGCCGATCTCGAATCCGTATTGCCGGGCAGCGTAAGTGCCTCGCGCATTTCGGTCGAGAACGTTTACAAGGACGGCGGCCAGGTCAAAGCAGAGCTCGATTTTGCTGTCCTTAGCCGGGATTACGCCGCAGTAATGTCTATGATCGACAGCATGAACAATTCGGGCCTCTTCCAGGCCGAGTTGAGAGGTCAGGACCTTCAAAAGACCGAGCGGATCACGTACACCGAATATACGCTTCGGCTTGTCTATACGCAGACGTACGCAACGGCGCCGCCGCCGCAACAACCGGCGGTCGATGTTGCGCAGACCGGACAAGGAGGGTTTTGATCAGTGAGCGAGCAGAACCTGGACAAAGATATTGTGAATCAACAAGACGGTGCGGAGCCGGTTATACTGCGTAACGAGCTTGGTGGGGCACCTGATCCGAATGTCGTTGTCGATGAGGCGGATCGTACGGTTCTCCTTACCACCGATCAGACGATCGTTATCCAGAAAGAGCCGCAGTTCGATATAGCTCCGGTAAATCGTGCAAGAAAGGTATACACCGGTATGTTCGGCCCCGTTGAGATCGGCGTGCTCGGTGCCGGAATGCTTGCCGTACTCGGTGCGATCCTGCTGTATGTTTTCTTCGTCGTTCCGTCGAATGCGGAAGTAGAAAGCCAACGCACCCGCCGCCAGAATCTGGAAACAGAATTAGCCTCGACACGGGAAAAGTTTGGAAATATTGAGAATGTCGAACACCGTGTCGGCGAGCTTATCGACAGCGTAAACAGTTTTGAATCGAATTATCTGCCCGTCCCGACGACTGGACGGACGGCCCTTTATCAGCGGATCAACGGGCTGATCAATGCATACAGCCTGGTTAACTCCTCAGGCCCCGATTATTCGCCGCTTGAGATCCTTGATGATAAGAAAGCGGCCGGAAATGAGGAAAAGAGCGGTAAATCGAAGTTTCAGAGCTTTTTCCCCGGCGTCTATGTATCAATGACCGTTGAAGGTCCGTATCCGAACCTTCGCCGGTTCATTCGCGAATTAGAGACCGGCAGCGAGTTTGTTGTCGTCAGCGCTGTCGAGCTTGAGCCGTCGGATTCGCAGGAAAAACAACGTCAGGATCAGGAAAACCCGACACAGGCCGCCCCCATGGAGTCCGGTTTTGACCCAATAACCTTGAAGCCCACCGCGGCAGACCCGACAACGATGTCGGCCCAGGCGCAAGCAAATCTGCCGAACAGTTATCGCGGCAAAACACACGGGGCAATCGTCAGCCTCCGCATCGAGATGGCTGCATATTTCAGGCGACCGTCGCTGGAGGCCGTTCCCTCCGACCCGGCGCAGCAACAGTGATCAGTGATGAAACTTTTTGAAGGAAAAACAAAAAGCGAGCGAAATAAGACGATAGCCGCCATCGTCCTCGGGGCAGCGTGCATTGTCGTTCTATTCTTCGCCTTCGGCCGCGGCATGTTCAGCGGCAGTTCAACTACTGCCACCGCAAAGCCGACGCCGACGCCAAAGAAAACTGCGACCGTTCTGTCGAATCCGGGCAAGTTGGAAATGCCGTCGAAGGCTGATCGGGACCTGAGCGAATCAGCTACTCCAATTCTCTACGAACCCTCCAGATTCGGAGCACCCGACGCCGGGCGCAACATCTTCGCGTTCTACGAACCGGGCAAGCCAACACCGTATGTGGCGCCTCCGCCACGTACACCGGCGCCGCTGCCGCCTGCCTCGCCGCCGCCTCCGCTTCCGATCCAGATAGCGGCGATCAACCCGCAAAGTGTTTACGCGGGCTCAAATGGTTTCAGGATGGAGTTATCAGGCGACAAATTCACCCCCGATACCAAGATCTATTTTGAACAGCAGGAAATACCAGCCACGTTCATCAGTGAGACACGAATGACGGCGGATATTCCCCAACCGCTCATTCGCGCCGAAGGCGGAAAGACGCTGATCGCTCAAACAGCCGATGGGACAAAGATATCTAACCCGATCCAGCTGGATGTACAGGCGCCGCCCAAACCAGGCTTTCAATACATCGGCATGATCGCCCGCAAGCGGAGCAACAACGATACGGCCTATTTTCAGGAGCCGGGCCAGCAGCTTCCAACCGGAGCACGGCTGAACGATGTCGTCGGCGGCAGATTCCGCCTCATCAGCATCTCAGCACAGGAATCGGTCCTTGAGGACGTAAACCTTGGGTTCAAGCACAAACTGCCGCTCTATTCTCCCCCGCCGCAGGCAAGCACGGCTCCTATCCCAGGCCAGCCTTCCAGAGGATTTCCCGGTGGCGGGCGGCAGGTTTATACGCCGGGAACGAATCCGTCAATGCCGCCAGGCGGCCAGCC
>CAUJFK010000068.1 GCA_963169175.1 Acidobacteriota bacterium
TCGCCGTTTCGACCTGTCGCGCGTCGGCCGGCTGAAGTTCAACATAAAAATGGGCCGCCCGGAAAAGGACCGCATTGACGATCCGCTTTTGGTTGCGACCGATTTTGTCCAGGTCGTTAATTACCTTCTTCGTATGAAGAGGGACAGCGAACATTACTACCAGGATGACATCGATCATCTCGGCAACCGCCGCGTACGTGCCGTTGGCGAACTGCTTGAAAACCAGTTCCGCATCGGCCTCGAGCGTATGGAGCGGGCGATCAAAGAGAAGATGTCCATTCAACAGGACATGTTTACCACGATGCCGCGCGACCTTGTGAACGCAAAGCCGGTTACGGCGGCGGTCCGCGAATTTTTCGGTTCGTCACAATTGTCGCAGTTCATGGACCAGACGAATCCGCTTTCAGAGATCACGCACAAACGTCGTCTTTCGGCCCTTGGGCCGGGCGGTTTATCGCGTGAACGCGCAGGCTTTGAGGTCCGCGATGTGCACCCGACGCACTATGGCCGCATTTGCCCGATCGAGACGCCTGAAGGCCCGAACATCGGCCTTATCTCGTCGCTCTCGTGCTTTGCACGCATCAACGAATTCGGGTTTATCGAATCGCCTTACCGCAAGGTCGAAGACGGCCGCGTTATCGAATACGTCAAGGTGCACAACGGCGGCGACACCAAGTTCAAGCCGAATGAGCATGTGCCGCTGGAAGAGGTCGAGAAAGCGAACAAGAAGGTTGCCAAGGAAGACGGCAAGCAGGCCGAATTTGAACCGTATCCGTTCTATCTGACCGCGTGGGAAGAGGACCGCTACGTTATCGGCCAGGCGAACATTGAACTGGATCCGAAGGGCCATCTGGTAAACGACCGAAACGCCGCCCGTTTGCGGGGTGAGTTCATTACCGCCGATCGAGCGGACACCCAGTATATGGACGTTTCACCGAAGCAGCTTGTTTCGGTGGCTGCGTCGCTGATCCCGTTCCTTGAAAACGACGACGCTAACCGCGCCCTGATGGGTTCGAACATGCAGCGTCAGTCAGTCCCGCTGCTTCGTGCCGAATCGCCGTATGTTGGCACCGGTATGGAAAAGATCGCGGCGCGCGATTCGGGCGCCGTGGTTATCGCAAAACGTAACGGCGTTGTCGATTATGTCGATTCGGAACGCATTATCGTTAAGGCGGACCACCAGGTGGACGGCACGATCTCGCGTGAGGTGACGGCGGACATTTACTCGCTGGTCAAGTTCAAGCGTTCTAACCAGAACACGTGTATCAACCAGCGGCCGATCGTAACGGTTGGCGAACGTGTTCGTAAGGGACAGGTCATCGCCGACGGGCCGTGTACCGACCGCGGTGAACTTGCACTGGGGCGAAACGTGCTGGTGGCATTTATGCCCTGGCGCGGCTACAACTTTGAGGACGCGATCCTGGTTTCCGAGCGGCTGGTGAAGGATGACTATTACACGTCGATCCACATCGAAGAACTCGAGATCGAAGCACGCGACACGAAGCTTGGGCCTGAAGAGATCACGCGGGATATTCCGAACATTGGCGAGAATATGCTCCGCGATCTGGACGATTCGGGCATCATCCGAATCGGAGCTCAGGTAAAGCCGGGCTCGATCCTGGTCGGTAAAGTGACGCCGAAGGGCGAAACTCAGCTGACCGCTGAAGAAAAACTGCTCCGGGCCATATTTGGTGAAAAAGCAGGTGATGTGAAGGACGCCAGCCTGACCTGTCCGCCGGGAATCGACGGCACTGTCGTTGACGTGCAGATCTTTACCCGCAAGGGCCAGGAGAAGGACGAACGAAGCCTGGATATCGAGCAGATGGAAGAGGACGATCTTCGCCGCGACCTTGACGACGAAATTCGTATTCTTGAGGAACAGCGCAACGAACGCATCTTTGAATTGTTCGACGGACGCAAGCTGCAAAAGGACCTGATGGACGGCAAGGAAGTGCTTCTCAAAAAAGGCACGACACTTAACCGCGAGGCCCTGCGTGATATCGACACCAAACTTTTGAAAAAAGCCGAGGTGTCCGCCGGTTCGATCGATATCGCGGCTGAAGTCCGTGAGTATGAGCAGCGGACCGATCGTCAGATCAGCATTCTTGCTGACATTTACGACGAGAAGATCACCAAGCTCAAGCAGGGCGACGAACTTCCTCCGGGCGTTATCAAGATGGTGAAGGTCTTTGTTGCCATGAAGCGCAAACTCAGCGTCGGCGACAAGATGGCCGGCCGCCACGGTAACAAGGGCGTTATTGCCCGCATTCTTCCGGAAGAAGATATGCCGTACCTGCCGGACGGAACGCCGGTCGAGATCGTGCTCAATCCGCTTGGCGTACCTTCGCGTATGAACGTCGGCCAGATCCTGGAGACGCATCTCGGCTGGGCCGCACGCGTTCTTGGGCTGCATTTTGCGACGCCGGTTTTCGACGGTGCGAGCGAGGCGGAGATCAAGGAATACATCGGGCAAGCGAACAGCAAATACGATGAGCTTGATCTGCCGAATTCGGTCGGCCCATCGGGCAAAACGCGTCTGTACGACGGTTTGACCGGTGATCAGTTCGAGCAGAAGGTGACCGTTGGGTACATCTATATGCTGAAACTGTCGCACCTTGTGGATGACAAGATCCACGCACGCTCTATTGGCCCGTACTCGCTAATCACCCAGCAGCCGCTGGGCGGAAAGGCACAGTTCGGTGGACAGCGATTCGGAGAAATGGAGGTTTGGGCGCTTGAGGCATATGGTGCCGCTCACATCCTGCAGGAACTTCTGACATGCAAATCAGATGATGTGGCGGGCCGTTCGAAGATCTACGAGACGATCGTCAAGGGCGTGTCTAACTTCGAGCCCGGCATTCCCGAATCGTTCAATGTCCTGGTGCGTGAACTTCAGTCACTCTGTCTGGACGTTGAGCTGATCCAGGAGGATCAGATCGATCCGGATGAGATCGTTGCGGGTGTTGATGCGCTCGTTGGTGTTGATTAGTCCGGTCGCATAGCGACCGCATGAATGTAGCCGTGGGTTTCAACCCACGGTTATGCGGAAAAGAGAAAGGCGTCGCGTAGCGACGATTGAAAATTCAAAGGCGAAGATCCAGCCGTCGCCGAACGCGACGGGAAACATGATTCACGCAGCACCGCGGGTTGAAACCCACGGCTACATTCAGGCACCGCTACGCGGTGAAGAGTTTAGTTGAAAAATTTATATGTTCAGATTCAACAACGAAAGCAAAACGCAGCTGACCACAAATTACGAGGCGATCCGCATTTCCCTGGCCTCGCCCGAAAAGATCCGTTCATGGTCGCACGGCGAGGTGACAAAGCCCGAGACGATCAATTACCGCACCTTTAAGCCGGAGCGGGACGGGCTGTTTTGCGCCCCCATCTTCGGCCCGGTGTCGGACTGGGAATGCTTGTGCGGTAAGTACAAACGAATGAAGCACCGCGGCGTTATCTGTGACAAATGCGGTGTCGAGGTAACGCAGTCGAAGGTCCGCCGTGAGCGGCTAGGGCATATCGAGCTTGCGTCGCCTTGTTCGCACGTGTGGTTCTTTAAAGGCCTTCCCAGCCGTATCGGGCACCTGCTCGACATCACGTTGCGCGATCTTGAAAAGATCTTATATTTCGAGACCTATATCGTCATCGACGCCGGCGATGTGCCGGACCTGAAAGAAAAAGACCTGCTGACGGACGAGCGTTTTCGCGAGCTGAGCCGCGATTACCCGGCGGGTTTTGTCGCCAAGATGGGCGCCGAGGCGATCAAGGAGCTTCTTCAGCAGATCGACATTCAGGAACTGGTTGACGACCTGCGTGTCAGAATGCGCGAAGAAACCTCGCAGCAAAAGAAACTGAAATATTCCAAGCGGTTGAAGGTTTCAAACTCATTCCTGCGTTCGGGCAACAACCCGATGTGGATGATCCTGGACGTTATTCCAGTCATTCCGCCGGAGCTTCGCCCGCTGGTGCCGCTGGACGGCGGCCGATTTGCGACATCGGACCTTAACGATCTTTACCGCCGCGTGATCAACCGCAACAACCGGTTGAAAAAGCTGATCGAGCTGCGTGCGCCTGAGGTCATCGTCCGCAACGAGAAGCGGATGCTGCAGGAAGCGGTTGACGCCCTGTTCGATAATGGCCGCCGCGGCCGCGTGCTTCGCGGTGCGAATAACCGCCCGCTCAAATCGCTGTCCGGCACGTTGAAGGGCAAGCAGGGACGTTTTCGTCAGAACCTGCTTGGTAAGCGTGTCGATTATTCAGGCCGTTCGGTAATTGTGGTCGGGCCGGAGTTGAAACTTCATCAGTGCGGGTTGCCGAAGAAGATGGCGCTTGAGCTGTTCAAGCCGTTCATCTATAACAAGCTTGAAAAGGACGCCCACGCCGCGACGATCAAACAGGCGCGCGAAATGGTCGAACGCCAGGAGCCGATCGTTTGGGACATTTTGGAAGAAGTGATCCGCGAGCATCCGGTCCTGCTTAACCGCGCTCCGACGCTTCACCGCCTCGGCATTCAGGCTTTTGAGCCGGTGCTGGTCGAGGGCAAGGCGATCAAGATCCATCCGCTCGTCTGTACGGCTTTTAACGCCGATTTTGACGGCGACCAGATGGCCGTTCACATTCCGCTTTCGGCCGAAGCGCAGATCGAAGCGAGCGTGCTGATGCTTGCGTCGAACAACTTGCTTTCACCGGCAAGCGGCCAGCCGATCACCGTTCCTTCGCAGGACATCGTTCTCGGCTGCTACTACCTGACACTTGCTCGCGAAGGCTTGCCGGGCGAAGGCAAGATGTTCAATACGATCGACGACGTACTGCTTGCGCTTGACGCGGGACTTGTCGAAACACAGTCGAAGATCCGTCTTCGCTGGCGCGGCGACCTGCTTGACCTGACGGTTGAGACGCACAATCAGGATGTTTTGCGTGCACCGGTTCGTGAAAATGTAGATCGCGTTCTCGATACGACGGTCGGCCGGGCGATCCTCAACGAACGCCTGACGCGCGATGGCCTTCCCTTTGTTAACGGCACGTTGAAGAAGAAAGGCCTCCAGTCGCTGGTCAGCTTCTGCCACCTGCGTCTCGGCCACGAGCCGACGGTTTCGCTGCTTGACGACCTGAAAGCAATGGGCTTTCTTTACGCGACCAAATCGGGTATGTCGATAGGCATCGATGACATGGTCACACCGGCAAGCAAGAAGGGCATTATCGAAGATGCCCGCAAGGAAGTGGATAAACTGCAGAAGCAGTACGAAGAAGCGACCATGACAAACATGGAGCGCGAGAACAAGGTGACGGCCATTTGGTCAGAAGTTACCGACCGGGTCGCAAAGGAGATGTTCAAGGCCATGCACACCCGCGAGGCTGAGCGAAAGGAACTGAATCCGATCCTCGTCATGGCCGATTCCGGTGCCCGTGGTTCCGAGGCC
>CAUJFK010000069.1 GCA_963169175.1 Acidobacteriota bacterium
ACGGGCGGATCTTTGTGACCGATATGTATAACTTGACCGACAACAAGCGCGGCAAGATCTACATACTTGACGGGTTCGATCCGAAAACCGGCAAATTCGCAGCCGTCAAGACCTATATGAGCGGGCTGCACAACCCGAACAGCGTTCAGTTCTATCGCGACGCAAGCGGGCAGGATTGGATCTACATCGCCGAGACTGAGAAATTGACGCGCCGAAAGTTCGCGTCCGGCGAGGAAAGATCAACTGACTCAAACCCGCAAACGCTTGCAACTTTTCCCGATCATGGACTGAGCTATAAATACGGCGGCTGGCACCTGACACGGACGATCGCATTCGGCTCGAATGGAAAGATGTACGTCTCGGTCGGGTCAAGCTGCAATTCGTGCGTTGAAAAGGAAGAGGTCAGAGCAAGCATTTTGGAAATGAACCCCGACGGCACCGGCCAGCGCATTTTTGCAAGGGGATTGAGGAACGCGGTTGGCCTTCGGTGGTTTGGCGAGCATCTTTTTGCGACCAACCAGGGCTCGGACCACCTCGGGACACAGCAGCCGGACGAAACATTCTATGCCGTCAAGGACGGTGCCGATTACGGTTGGCCTTATTGCCATTCTTCGAACGGCAAGATCTTCGCCGACCCGAAGATCAAACGGCCCGGCGGATGCACCGGCGTGACCCCGCCGTATGCCTGGTTTCCGGCCCGCAGCTCGGCGCTTGGGTTTGACTATTTTGACGACGCCAATGCCTCTAAAGAGCTAAAAGACGGTTTCGTGGTTGCTTTGCATGGCTCTACCAACAAGGCAATCGGGCATGGTTACAAGATCGTTGTAATGCGTAAAGGTGAGCCGCTTCAGGACCTGATAACCGGATTTCTCCAACGGGGAAAGGTCGTCGGCCGGCCGTGCGATATTTTTAAGCTGGATGCGAATTCATTTATTTTCACTGACGACCATACAGGCATCATCTACATTGTGCGGGAACGAGGCACTCCGAGCGCCGACCTGGTACCGGATGAACCAGTGGCGATCGCATCCGCCAGCCCGGAAACGGTTCCAGCCAGCAGATCATCTCCTGGTATCACATGCTATGCCTGTGTTATCTTCGGTGCCGCCGCGCTTGCCAAATTTATTGTGCCACAGGCCTGAGACTTTTTGGTGGCTATTTGCATGATAATAAACCCTTCACGCATAGGCTGAATTCTTAATGGTCTTTGTGTCTTCCGTTTGTGCTCTTTGAGTTAAAAAAGGAATCATAGACACAAAGAACCCTAAGGGAAGACACACAGAACACAAAGCGGATACCGAGAGTTATTACAAGGTAATGGACAAACAGATGAGTTCGATCATCTCGTTATCTGCCTGCGTCGTGTTAGGATAACTGTTGCTTCTGGACTTGAGTTTATGAACATCGGTATTACGGTATATCCGACCTATGGCGGCAGCGGGATCGTTGGTTCGGAACTGGGACGTGACCTGGCGGCCCGGGGGCACAATGTACATTTCATCTCGTCATTCCTTCCAACACGGCTCACCCAGCTAGGCGATCGGGTCCATTTTCACGAGGTGGAGATGATGACCTATCCGTTGTTCGAGCATCAGCCGTACGATCTTGCTCTTGCGACCAAGATGGCAACGGTCGCCCGCAGTGAGAAGCTGGACCTGCTTCATGTGCATTACGCCATTCCGCATTCGATCAGCGCGATCCTTGCGCGTGAATCCATCAAGCAGAAACGCTATGTGCCTGTTATAACTACACTTCACGGCACGGATATAACGCTTGTCGGTGCGGACCGATCTTATTTGCCTATCACGCGTTACGGTTTGCAGCAATCGGACGGCGTGACAGCGGTTTCCAAGTTTCTTAAGCAAGCGACCATCGAAACTTTTGATTTCGACGAGATCGAGGTCATCCCGAACTTTATCTGCGCGATGCATTATAAGCGGCTAGAAGACTCGCCGCTTCGGGCCGAGCTTGCACCGAATGGCGAAAAGCTGCTAACGCATGTTTCAAATTTCCGCGCCGTCAAACGCCCTATCGATTGTGTCGAGATCATTGCGAAGATCAAGCAGGAAGGTGAAAAGGCCCGCCTCGTCATGGTCGGTGACGGGCCTGAACGCTCCGCAGTGTATTACCGGGCTGAGCAGCTGAACGTCCTTGATGAAGTACTCTTTGTCGGCAAGCAAGCGAATATCTCGGATTATCTGGGAGTTTCGGATATTTTCCTACTGCCGTCTGAGCTTGAATCGTTCGGCCTCGCCGCACTTGAGGCGCAAGCCTGTGAGCTTCCGGTCATCGCCACGCGCATCGGCGGCATTCCTGAGGTTGTGAACGATGGCGAAAGCGGATACCTGAGCGATATCGGCGATATTGACAAAATGACCAAAGACACGCTTGGTCTGCTTCGCGATGAGGACAAGCGGCGGGCATTTGGCCTCCGTGGGCGCGAGCTTGCGATCGAACGCTATAGCACCGAGAAGATAATTCCGCAGTACATCGCTTTTTACGAAAGAGTAGTGAACAGGGCCGAATCAGCCGCGGCTTAAAGAAACTTTTGGCCGCGGATCTATGCGTTGATGCGGATAAGAGTTCGTAAAGATCCTTCTTAATGTGCGTGATCCGCGAGCGTCCGCGGCAAAACTCCTTCAAAATGCTAAAACGTTATATGCACAAGCGCGAACGGCACTTTGCGTTGTTGAACGACAATCGCACCGTGCAGCCGTTCGAGTGGGGAACGGAGTTTGTTGTCGAGGGTATTGAGCCCCGGCCTCAGGCGGCGAATGGCGCCAACGGGCATGAGACCGGGACTCAAAACATTGACCCAAGAGAGGCGCTTGCCGAATTTTCAAAGAACGCGATCGCCAACAGCGACGAGTATTTTGCAGCCCCGGACATTTCCGATTTTCAACTCGAGAACCGGGTTTACCCGTCCGCTGCTTCGCTCAGCGCCGAGGAGCTAAAGACGCCGCCCAAACAGATCGAGATTCCGGTTTTGAAGTGGACCAGCGCTATTGAAACCGTTTCGAAAGAGAATAACACGGCTTACGCGACCTACTTTCCGGCGGCGAGCGCCGTGTCGGGCGGAGGCAGAGGTAAAATTCGCGTTCCTAGGGCGGTGATCATCCTGCCGCATTGGAATGCAAAGGCCGGTACATATTTCGATCTGGCCAAGTTCCTGAACAAGGTAGGTTTATCTGCCCTGCGTTTGACGCTTCCGTATCACGAAGAGCGAATGCCGCCGGAACTTGAAAGGGCCGATCATCTCGTTTCGCCAAATATCGGCCGCTCGCTGCAATCGATCCGCCAGGCGGTGCTCGACACGCGGGCGGCAATTGCCTGGCTTAAACACCAAGGCTATGAAAAGGTTGGCATTGTTGGGACAAGCATCGGATCGTGCGTTGCGTTCATGGCCTGGGTGCATGATCCGCGGCTCGATGCCGCCGTATTCAACCACGTTTCGGGCTATATGGCGGACGTCGTCTGGCACGGGCTTTCGACCTATCATGTTCGCGAAGGATTTGGCGATAATCTCGATCTTGATGAACTCCGCCAATACTGGATGCCTGTTTCGCCAATGGCCTATATGGAACGCCTCGCCGCTCTCCCGCCGCGGCCGCAACGCTATATTTACACGCTTTACGACCTAAGCTTTCCGGTAGAACTGTCACGCGACGTGATGCGTGAGCTTCGCCGCTGCAAGGTCCCGCACTCCAAAGCCGCTATCCCATGCGGACACTATACCTTAGGCGAAAAACCATGGGTCTATCTGGATGGATATAAGATCATCTCGTATCTGCGTAAGCATCTGAAATGATCGGGTTTGACGCCTAATGCGGGCCTTTCCATCGGCAGACCCATTCCCGGCCGGTTGGCGACATATGGAACGATCGTCTTTAACGCCGGGTGCACCTTCTTGGCCGCCGCCCATTGCGTAAAGCCGTTGTAACTGCCGCCGTACATTGCCACCTGGCCGTTGCACCAGGTTTGCCGGCTGATCCAGTCGATCACATCATAGCCATCATTGGCTTCGGTCTCGTAAGGCAATATCTCGTTTGGACTGTATCGTTTACTTCTGGTGTAGGCGATAACCCCAACGTAGCCGTGATCGGCGGCTTCCTTCAAACTCTCGATATCGCTGTCGCGGACGTAGATCGTAGATTGCAAGATCACCGGAAGCGGGGCGGAACTGCCTTTCTTGCGCACAACAATTGCCGAAATGTTCGCTCCATCCCTTGTCTTGATCACAACTTTGTCTTGTATCTCATAAATGCCGTCCGGTTGTTGCGCCGAAAAACTGAAAGCGGCAAGAAAGATCACCCCAAGGCATAGAAGTATTTTCATATGGTTAACGGTACGAGTAACTTACCGTATGGATGAAGACACCGCCGAGGGTTTCTATATGACGAAAAGCGGCGGGCCAAAAGGGCTTGTTGGCCGAAAAAGCAAAAGCTACCGAAAAATCTCGATAGCTTTATTGATCCTGTTCAAAACCAACAATATTGGGTTGAGATGGCGGAGACGACAGGATTCGAACCTGTGAAGGGCTTTTGACCCTTAACGATTTAGCAAACCGCCGCTTTCAGCCGCTCAGCCACGTCTCCATTAAAATTTGCACCCGAAGGTAGGGCTAAACCCGCCTTTAAGTGAGATTTTATTCTAGCGTAAGGGCAAACTTTGTCAAGGTCAGGGCATCGAACTTGATAAATCCGTGCATACTTAGGAGCTTGACAGGCTTGCACAATATCAGGAAAATAGTTAGGTTGTACGGAATATCCTCAGAGTTGCTGGGGATATCGGGTCTCTCCTTTTGAAAGCACGCATTTTATAATGATCGTCGCCGCAATCAGGAAAACTTCAATAGCATCGCTTTTGGTCATGTCGACCGCGGCACCTGCTGTGTTCGCTTCGGTTCCGACCGAGGTTCCGCCGCCGGCTGCGCTTGCTGTGCCCAGCCTAGGCACGATCAAAGGTATTGTACGCGACCAGGCAGGTGGGCCGATAGCTGATGCGTCGGTCGCGATATTTCGTGTCGGCACGTCAAAGCTTCTCAAAGAGGTGCGTTCGGCCGCGGATGGCAGCTTTGTTGCACGCATCATTCCGGGGACATATACGGTGCTGGCGGTAGCGGAGGGATTCAATCCGGTAACGCTTCCGTCGATCGAAGTAGGCAAGGCGTCGCAACTTAGTTACGGATTTAAGCTCGAGCGTGCCGACGGCGGTAATACGCTGCCGGAAAAGCGGCTTGACCGGAACAATCCAAAGTGGGTGATCCGCGCGGCGCAATTGAGCAGAGGCGTTTATCAGAACACCGAGGGAACCGTCGAGGTTGCTCTTGACGGCCGCGATCTCGCGATCGATGAGCCCGGCCGGCCGACGCAAACGGTTGTCGAGACATATTTCGGCGGAAGCTCCGATGGGTTCAGTTCCGGCGTTAACATTGCTTCGCAAGTGCCGGTCTCTGACGAGGCCGAAGTCATCCTTGTCGGCCAAACGGGTTTAGGGAAGCACGCTCCGCAGCGGCTTGAGGCACAGCTTAATTTCCGTCCGTCAGGCCTGCATCAACTGCGGATGAAGGGTTCCTACGCGAACATAGGCTCCTTAGTTCGCGACAATCGTGAAAAAGGCCTTGGCCAGCTTAGCTTTCAGGCAAGTGACGAATGGAAGGTCCGCGAAGGTTTGATCCTCGTCTTCGGCGTCGATTATTCGCGGTTTGTTGGAGCGGGAGACGATTTTTCGATCAGCCCGCGGCTGGGAATGCAGGTTGATGTTGACGCCAAGACCCGGTTCCGCAGCTCTTACGCAACTTTCACCGAAGATCGCACGTGGACCAAGGCCATTGAGTTTGAGAATGCTCAGGTCCTGTTCCGCGAGCCTGCTGTGGCTCAAGATATTGTTGTCGATGGCGGCAGGCCGGTAATGAACAAGAGCAGCCGGTTCGAGGTCGGAGTGGAACGGGTGCTGGACAATAAGTCGAGCATTGAAGCGAACGTATTCTTTGATGCGACAATGTCCCGCGGCGTCGGGCTGGCGAATATTCCGCTCGGTACGCTCGAAACCGCGGCGTTTCAGGAAGTTACGGGAAATCAGCAAGGCGGGGCTCAAGGCCTCAGGCTGGTTTATTCAAGGCGTTTCAACGGCCAGTTCAGCGCCGCTGCGGGGTATAGTCTTGGCGTCGGGCAAAAACTTTCTGAAGCGGGTATCTCAAATCCAGCCGACCTCTTCGAAAATGGCGTATTCCAGTCTTTCTTTGGCCAATTCGAGGCCGATCTGCGAACCGGGACCAGCGTAAAAACGATCTTCCGTCTGTCGCCACAGGCCACGATCTTTGCGATCGACCCCTTCCAGGGCCGTTTGGCCATCTACGACCCGAGCCTCAGCGTTCTTATCACCCAAAATCTTCCTACGCTCGGCCTTCCGTTCCACGCCGAAGCCATCGTCGATGCCCGCAATCTGCTTGGCTTCACAACCGGCGTCACCGGCCGTGAAGGTACCGTCAAGGTCAACGGACAGCAACGAGCACTTCGCGGCGGCATACTCGTTCGATTTTGATCCCTTAAATTTATCGGCTTTACGATGACGCGCAAGCTTCGCATAGTGCCCTAAAGGTTCGCAATGCGATCATTGTTCGCTGCTGATCACTCTATTGCTGAAGAAGGGGCGATATGTTCGCGTTGAACATATCGCCCCTGCTATTCGTACCCTGGGAATTTTACGGCACACGGCCGACCAACAGCTTAATTGAACGCATTGGTCCGCCGACCAAAACCACGCCTATTTCGCCTTTTCGAACTTCAACGCTGTTCCGTTAATGCAATATCGCAAGCCAGTTGGTTTTGGGCCGTCGTCGAAAACGTGGCCGAGGTGTGAGCCGCAGCGGGCGCATTCGACTTCGGTGCGGACGTCGCCGAGGCTTCGGTCTTCTCTTTCGACTACGTTCTTTGCATTAACCGGCTGCCAGAAACTTGGCCAGCCCGTGCCTGAATCGAATTTATTTGCCGAACTGAACACCTTCAGGTGACACGCGGCGCAATAATAATCGCCGTCCTCGTGGTTGTCGTGATACTGGCTTTTGAACGGATAATCCGTGCCTTCTTCACGAAGAATGTTGTATTGGGCGGGCGTTAGCAGCTTTTTCCATTCCGCATCGGTCCGCTTGATCTTCACGCCATTAAAGACCTCGTCGCCTGAAGGATCTGCGGCAATCTCCATCTTCACGGGTTCCGCGTTCACGGCCGTTGTTTCCTTTTGCGACGAAGCCGACGACTGGCCGCAGCCAAGTGCAAAACCAATGGCTGTAATAAAAAGTATGATCGCCAATGCAAGGCCTGTTTTGAATTTCATAATTTCACCTCGGTCAAGATAAAACATCGGGCGGTGCTCTCGCGAATCAGATCATGTAATTGCAGACCGTTCACCTATTATTCCACTAACACCTACCCGGATAAAAATGGGGCCGTTCACGCCGCGTGCCCGTTAGCAGCAGAAAACGGCCCGTTGAGTTTGTGGGAAGACGCGTCCCGTGATGCTAATTTGGCAGCACGACGGAATCGATCACGTGTATCACGCCGTTCGACTGGCGAACGTCTGCAATGGTAACTGTGGCGGTACCGCCCTTTTCATCTGTCAGAATAAGGTCGCCGCCGCGCATTGAGGCCCAGAGTGTTCCGCCTGAAACAGTGGTCAACCTGGCCTTTCCGCCGCCGTTTTTGATGGCTTTGGCGATCGCCTTTGAATCCATATTGCCCGCGACGACGTGGTAAGTAAGAATCTTGGTCAGCGTCGCTTTGTTCTCGGGTTTTACTAACATTTCGACCGTGCCGGCTGGCAGTTTGTCGAAGGCTGCGTTTGTCGGGGCAAAGACGGTGAAAGGGCCTTTGCTCTTTAATGTATCGACCAGGCCGGCGGCTTTTACGGCAGCGACAAGCGTTGTGTGGTCGGCCGAATTGACGGCATTGTCCACGATGTCTTTTGTCTTATACATCGCGGCACCACCGACCATCGGGTTGCCGGAACCCATCATCTGTGCGGAAACCGCGATATTGCCAAGGGCGAAAATGCCCACCGTGAATAGAATTGAGAGTGCAAGATTTTTCATTTGTATATCCTTCCTTTGAATCGCTCTAAATTTACTGTCCCTTTCGGGCGTACACCCAAGCTTTCGTGCGGTGTTGGCCGGCGGATTTAAAAAAAGCTTGCCAACGGTGATTGCGAGACTATGCCGGAATCGCCGCTCATTGCGGAAGCCCGCGCATGAGCAAGGGCTTAATGTCCAATCCTGCGAGTTAAGCCCTTGCTCACGCGCGGCCTTCTGCATGGGGCCTCCGCTTTTGGTTGATCTGTATTTATTGAAAGAGATTACTGACTCCGTTTTCAGGTTTCCGGCGAACTTAATGCTTGTTGGAATAAACGAAGTGACGTTAAGCGATCTAATAATAAAGTTCGTGATAATCTTGAGAGAAACCGGATGAAGAAACAGCTTGAACGAAAACATTCGCTTGCGATACGGTGGCTGCATTGGGTCAACTTTCCGCTGCTGACCATGATGATCTGGAGCGGAATGCTTATCTATTGGGCGAACGCGGTTTACAGCATCCGCATTTTCGGGACCGAGTTTTTTCATTTCTCCCCGCCGTGGTTTTATGAGTTTCTTGGCATTCCGTATCGGCTCGCCGAAGGTTTGCAGCTTCATTTCTTTTTTATGTGGCTGTTCGCAGTGAACGGGCTGATATATGTCGTTTACCTTGCCGCGTCGGGTGAATGGCGTGCGATATTGCCAGTTCCGGGTTCGTTCGGGCGTGCGGTGCGGGTCGCGCTTTATGATGCAAAGATCGTCAAAACCCTTCCGCCGCAGGGGAAATACAATGACGCCCAGCGAATCGCTTACACGCTCGTGATCCTGATGGGAGCCGGTTCGGTTATCACGGGTTTGGCTATATACAAACCGCTTCAGCTTGCATGGCTGACCTCACTGCTTGGCGGTTATGAATGGGCGCGGTGGGAGCACTTTTGGCTGACGATATTGTTCGTCCTGTTTTTTGTCGTTCACATCATCCAGGTTGCAATGGCGGGCTGGGCAAATTTTCGCTCGATGGTGACAGGTTACGATGTTGTTGATGCGGAACCGGACGCAACTGTGCCCGATCTTCCTGAGAGTGAAGGAGTTCGCGTATGAAAAAGGAAGAAGTTCTTCTTGAAAAAGTGCGTGAGTTTAACGACACTGAGAGCGACGAAGGCGAGAACACGGCGACGATTCTAAATGAAAAGAAGGAAGTCGGCCCGCCGGTCGATGCCGCGACAGCAAAACGCGAAATGTTGGCTCGTTCGCGTCGTTCGTTTTTGGTAGGCGGGGCCGCCGCGCTCGTAGGCGTTTTCGGCTGGCGTTGGATGCCGGCTGAGACAAAATATAATTTGCTCCGCCGCACTTTCGAATTTAACGAAAAGGTAAGCCAGTTTTTCTATCGGCCGTCGCGGCTTGCTCCTGAATTTCCGCCAGGCCGCATCTTGCCGCGGCGTGTGAACGGGATGATCGGGATCGATAAGGAATTCGATCAGTCGGCGTGGACGCTCGGTGTCGGCGGTTTGTACGGACGCACCGACGATCTCGTTCTCACTCTCGATGACATCAAAGCACTGCCACGCACCGAAATGATAACCGAGCTGAAATGCATTGAAGGCTGGAGCATTATTGTTCAATGGGCAGGTGTGCGATTTTCCGACTTTGCCGCGAAATATTTGCCGAATACAATCGACGGAAGCCGGCCTGATGTCGCAGGCTACCTTGAAAAACTTGTGCCGTATGTTTCGCTTTCTACACCGGACAATGGATATTTCGTAGGTTGGGATATGCCAAGCATTCTTCATCCTCAGACGCTACTGGCATATGAAATGAACGGTGCACCGCTTTTACCTGAACACGGCGCACCGCTTCGCCTTGCGTCACCGACAAAATACGGCATCAAGCTGCTGAAGCGCATCGGCCGTATCGAATTCACCGCTGAAAGGCCGCGTGATTATTGGGCCGAAAGCGGTTACGATTGGTACTCCGGGCACTGATGATGGCGTCTTAGCGATCAATTCGAGGCTGCCAAATGCAGAAGCCCGCGCGTTAGAGGCTGTGTCAAAACCCTAAAAAAGCTGCGGAGCAGCGGCATATTTGTAGCCCCACGTGAAGCGAAGCGAAACGTGGGGTTAGTCGAGCCTAAATCTCAAAGCCCGTGTAACGGGCGGCAGACTTCCGCTAAATTATTGAAAATAACAGATGTTACATGCCTCTCTATCGCCCACTACGTGGGCTTGCGAACCGTTTTGCTGCTTAACCCCAGGTTCCGCTTCGCTCCACCTGGGGCTACATTTATTTCGCCGCTCCGCAGCTAAGAATAGTTTTGACACAGTCTCGTTAGCAAGGGCTTAACATTCAACTTCCGTATTAAGCCCTTGCTTACCTGGCGGGCTTCCGCAAAACTTCGGCCGAACATGACATTTTTCATCAACGAAGAATTCGTTCGAACTTCGGTGTCACCTGCTGAGCATGATCGGCTGTTGGCGGATGGCTGGCGGCATTTTGGGCGGCAGTTTTTTCGTTACAATCTTGCGCTTTACGAGAATGAGATTCGGCTTGTCGTTCCGCTTCGGATCCGGATAGCTGATTTTCGCCCCGCACAGAGTCAGGAGCGCATTCTTCGGAAGAATAGCGATGTCGAAGTGAGCGTCGGGCCGGTAAGTGTGACGGCCGAGGTGCTCGATCTATTCGAACGGCACAAGCGAAGATTCAAACAGCACACGCCGGAAAGCATTTTCACGTTTATCGCCGAACGGCCTGAAGATGAACCTTGCGATACATATCAGCAAACGATGCGCGTCAGCGACAGACTTGTTGCGGTGGGATTTTTCGATGTTGGAGAGCGATCCGCTTCGGCGATCTACACTGCATTTGATCCGGACGAAACGCGGAGGAGCCTTGGCGTTTTTACAATTCTCAAAGAGATCGAATTTGCACTTGAGAACGGAATGGAATTCTATTACCTGGGTTACAGTTACAGCGGCCGTTCGTTTTACGATTACAAAAAACGCTTCCACGGGACGGAAGCGTTTGAATGGAATGGCGTTTGGTCGCCGGTTCCGCGTGAATTTTAGCGGCGAGATCAGCCGATCAGGTTAAGGCTTTCAGGTACGCCGTGCTGGGCCGGCAGCGGTTGATGAAACGTTTTCTCAAACGCCTGTGCGATAAATTTCGGATCAGTGATCTCGACATAACGCGCTGTCTGTTCCGGCGTCATCACTTCGAGCATGAAGGTGTTTTCGACCCAAACTTCAATCAGCTGAAACAAACCTTCACCGCGGTTGGCGACCAGCACACGCCAATCCTCGCTCTTTGCGAGTTCGCGGATCTCTTCGATCGTCTTCTTTGTGCTGATGTTCAAATGCGTAGCAACATATCGCGGTACCATATCGCTTCGCACAAACTTGGCCTCAAATTCTTCCGTTGACGCCGATGCATCGTTCTCGTCCGGCAGGCCTTCGCCGGGCACAAGAACAGTTCCGGCCGGCGTCACCTCGACCGCGCTTCCTTTACCGTCATTGGCGATCACAAAAAATGACCCCGGCGCCGGCGGGAACGGAAAAACCATTCCATCCCAGACCTTTGCCAAAAAATCCGCGACCCGTTCGGGCTCGTTAGCCGCTATGGAAATATGATTGATCATTGCAATAATTCTCCTGTCGTATGATTCCGGACGAACCAATTTGTCCGTCCGACATCTAACGCGAAGAGCGCGTGTAATTCGTATCAGTATCGGAACGAGGAGTCACGGCAGAAGTGATTCACCACAGAGACACGGAGAACACAGAGTTTGTCAGAACCGCCTGCGTTAGCGGGCGGCGAGAAGTGATTCACCACACTAGAAGTGATTCACCACAGAGACACAGAGTGCACAGAGTTTGTCAGGACCGCCTGCGTTAGCGGGCGGTGAGAAGTGATTCACCACAGAGACACAGAGGACACAGAGATTGTCAGAACCGCCTGCATCAGCGGGCGG
>CAUJFK010000070.1 GCA_963169175.1 Acidobacteriota bacterium
TTTGGCAGGTTCCGGTCAATTTCTCAACATTCTCAAGGCTGGCTTCGGCCTCCATCTCGGGATCTTGAGAGCCATCGTTGAACGATCGCACCCTCTCGCGGTTTAGATGGATCTGCGATAGTATCCTCTGGACCGCCTGAGTTTGCGGAGCTAACACGCCAACGTTGCCTTGAGCCAGAAGTTGCTGCCATGCAGGCATTGTTGCCGGAGAGAATCTTGCAACTTCCGGAAGCAAATACCCCAACGCAAAAAGTATCGGGAAATTCCTCGCCGCCATGTCGTCGCCCGCGGCATTATTTCTTGCAGCGATAGCGGCACTGATTCGGCCGTACGCGAGATTCAGGAAAGCCTCTACCAGCGCCGGATTTGCGCGGAGTCCCTGGATCGGCTTCAAGGAACTTCCGAAATACTCGCCTGACCGGTTAATAGAATAGTATTCCGTGTAACCGAAGGCATACCCAGCCAATGTCACCGTCGCCTCGAGTGGGACCGATTCCTTCGCCCGCACCGCATTGAGGTAAGTGTTAAAAACACGATCGGATAGCTGTATTCTGTGTTTTGCTAGGCCGAAGATCAGGAACATAGCAGTTCCGTCGTTTAAGCCGTTAGGTGCAAAAGACTCGGCTATTTTTGCGGCCAACTCGGGATCCTCATCCACAAGGTCGAGCGCCGTTTCGCCGGACATCCCAACCTTTCCGTCTTTGTCCTGCTCCGCAAGGCGCTTTGCGAGAGCTTTGACCAATGACGGGTCCCGGCGGGCGGCAGATGACATTACGTAATTTATTGATCGCTTATATTTCTTCTCGGTTTTGTATAGCGAAACTGCCTTATCCAGAGCGAGCGTGAACTGTTTGCCGGAGTCGTCCTTATCCACGTACCAATATGCCGAAGCAACGTCCGCAATTGCATATGGCCTCCGCTCTTCTGGAAATGTCGTTCGGGCCTCCTGAACAAGAGCATCTAACATGATCTTCCACCGCAAAAACTCAGGGTCTGCCGCTTTATCGACTACCGGCTTTTTTGAAGATTCCTGAGTCCGGGGCGGTTGGCCAACCGCTTCTAGCTTAAGGCATAGGAAAATCGCCAGCATCAATACAAACCCAGCGCGCACCCTACGTTTCCAACACGCACGAAGATATCGCATACGTTGTGAAAGTTTAGGATCGATCTTCATTGTAGTTGATCAGGGGTTCGAGCCCATTTGCTTCCCTAGGTCGGAAACTCAATACCGCCGAATTATGACCACAATTGTTGGCCAGACAACATTATCTGTCAAGCCAAATATGTACAACATATTTTCGATTTTCAGAAGCGGTCTGGCCTGATCGAAAGCCTCCATGTGACCCAGAAACTCTGTCGCAACCAACGGTCCGACTCTCTCGTATGGACAATATCGAGTGTCGGTGGCGCACAGATCGGCAATCTAACCTGCAAAAAACACCAATCTGTCATAAAATGCCTTTCGGTGGTGTATTTGTATCGAAGGCATTGATCGATGCTGAAAATGGGCGATTCGACAGAAATCTTTGTGGACATAATGTCCGAACATACAGCGGCCGCTGCGGCTACAAAGACAATCGAGTTTGACGCGGCCTTTCAGGCCCATCACAGGACTGTCTTCCGCGCCGCCCGGTCGGTGGTGCACGACTGCGGATTGGCCGAGGACGTGACGCAGGAGGTGTTCATTCGCCTGTATAAGCACATGGATTCGATCAAGACGGACGAAATGCTCCGGCCGTGGCTGATCCGCGTGGCCTTGAACGTGGCAAAGAACACCATTCGCGGCAATATCAGGGCGAACACGAGGGACGAAAATTACGTCAAAGAATCAGTTGAATCGAGCGTTTATTCGGTCGAAAGCGAATATGAACAGCAGGCCGAGATAGGCGAGATAACCCGGGCATTGAACAAGGTCAAAGAACCGCTGCGAAGCTGCCTAGTCTTGAAACAGCAAGGCCTGTCATACCGCGAGATCGCCGAAAGCCTTTCCTTGAATGAAGCCAGCATTGGAACTTTTGTAGCTAGGGCACGGGCTGAATTCATGAGGTTTTACGGAAAGATCGGGAGAGATGTGTTATGAACGAAAAGTGTTTTGAACAAGGCACGATACAAGCCTTTATAGACGGCGAAACCACGCCGGCGCTTTCGTTCGAGATAACGGGCCACGCCGCGGCGTGTGACAACTGTGCCGCGTTGATCGCACGCTCAGAGGAAGAGAACGAGGCAGTGTTCGCAATGCTCGATCGTGAAATGAACACGCTCGTGCCGACCCAGCGTTTGTGGAACAGCATAACCGCGGCGCTCGCAGACGAAAAGAAGCAGGCATCTATTTGGGACCGGATACGCAGTGGAATACGCACAGTCTTTGCCGGCCCGTCGATCACGGTCGCGGCAAGCGTACTGCTGGTATTCGGCATCTTCGCCGCGGTGTTGACACTGCGAGATCCGGGCGCCAATCAGCCGGGGCCGCTTGTCGCATCGGGGCCGGTTGCAGCTTCGTCGCCGCCGACACAGACAAATATCGCGGCTGTGGACGCCCCGGCATCTTCGGAGAAGGTCGATCCTGGTATCACAGAAACAAGGTTTCGCCCAGAGAAGGTCAAAGATCTTATCAGGACAGCCGAATATCGCCCGCAACGTCAGCCGGTCCGTGCCCAGCCGGCGGTGGTGGTCGAAACCGTGCCGGCGAACCGGTATATCGCTGGCGAGGACAGCTATCTTCGCACGATCGCAAGCCTTAACCAGAATGTTGATGCCCGAAAGGACATGCTCATGAGCCCATCGAATCGAATCGCCTTCGAGCGTGACCTTGCCGTCGTTGACGATTCGATCAACAAGATGAAACAAGTGGTCCGAAAAGACCCGAAAAACCAAGCCGCCAAGCAGGTACTTTACTCCTCGTATCAGAACAAGATCGATCTTCTTAATTCGGTCGTCGAGCGCGGAGAGCTTATGGCCAGCCTGCAGTAAAGGCCAAGCCTTTGTATTTTAGGTAGATGCAAGTTTTAGTTTCAAAATTCGTATTAGCGACAATACTGGTGTGTTTGGCCATTGGCCTTGCTACCGCGCAGGCGCCCGTCGTGAAGCCGCAGAAGCCGATGCCGGTGCCCGCATCGGGTCGGTCGAGGTATCCCGAACCGCCTGTCGAAGCTCCCGAACCACTCACGCCCAGACGCGGCCCAAACGAAAAGGCCATCGCCGTTAGCGCCGACGTCAGTGTTCTGATCCCCTGCGTCTCAGAAGCGCACGTGCGGATCAATGGCTGGCAGCGAAATGAGGTACGGGTTTTCGTTCGCAACGGCTCGAATGTAGGATTCAAGGTCCATGAGACGGACCCGAAGACGGGCAAACCTGTCTGGGTCGTTGTCCGCGGCCTGCCCGGAAGCTCGCCGATGCCCGACTGTATCACTGGTGACCGCATCGACATCGAAGTTCCTTTTGGTGCAAGCCTTAAGATAAGCGGCCGTGAGATAGATACCCGCATCGACTCAGTCAAAAAGGTCGAGATCAAAAGCATCGGCGGCAACGTGTCCTTGCGGAACGTGTCGGGCGGAATATTGGCCGAAACCTTTGAAGGTGACGTGACTGTAGAAAATTCAAGCGGACAGATATCGCTAAAGACAACGACGGGCAATATTGTGGCGTTCGGTGTCTCACCGGGCCAGGTCGGAGACATTTTCAAAGCCAGCACATCAAACGGGCTGATCACGCTTCAAAACGTCGATCACAGGCAGATAGACGCAAATTCGGTGACCGGCGACCTTCTGTTTGATGGAAAATTCCTGTCTGGCGGTATCTATACGTTCAAAACATCTGACGGAGCGATTCGCCTTGTCCTGCCAAAAGAGTCGTCCTTCAGGATGGTCGCGTGGTATGGATTTGGAATGATAGAACCTGAGTTTGCAATGAAAACCTTGCAAAGCGACGTGAGCCCCGGCGGCAAACGGCTGATCGCTTCGGTCGGCGATGCCGACGCTACGGTCAATCTTACTACCACCCGAGGCCGGATCTCGATAGCGAAACAGGCTTCAGAAAAGCCCTAAAATTCAACCAAATTTCTTCCTGTCCGCTGTTCAAAAAGAACGGCCAGGGCCGGGGCATCTTCGGTACTTTCGTCACGAATGATGCGTTCGACGCGCCACATTGGCATAAAATAGTCGCTCATTGGCAGGAAAGGCTCATTATTTGCGATCGACCTGCACCAGTCGTCAAAATACGAGAGATCGATAGCCCGAACAAAAACTCCGGCAGGCGTCAACTCCTGCAACAACCCAAGCAATTTCTCCCGCGGCGAATGAAGCACCAAGACAACACTGTCTCCAGTTTCAATTTTCATGATAGCTCCCGATACACTTCCATTCTAGAACTCGAATGGGGCTAACGTCCATCCAGTATTCGCGTGTCGCAATGCCCAATCCTTAGACCACGAAACAGCCGAAAAGAAGCCACGAAAGTCCACAAAACAAAACCCCACTGGAGCAAAATGCCTGCTTGCGCAAACCTTGCCCGTGTTTGAGTACGCTTTCTGCCGATTCTGATTTTCGGCGCGTCTATTCTAAAATCAAAGCATCTAATTGATTTTCAAGAAGCAGCCTTTTGGCCCAATGCACATTTCAAAGGTCGAACTCGAAAACTTTAAGTCCTACGCAAACTCTTCATTCGAGTTTGGCCGCGGCACGACATCGATCACCGGTGAGAACGGTGCGGGCAAGACCTCGATCATCGAGGCCATCGCGTGGACCATTTTTGACACGCTCGATTATAAAAAGGAAGACATCGTCCGCCGCGGTGCCAAGAAAGGCTCGGCGCGCGTGACCTTTGAAAGCGGCATCGATGAACGTGAATATACCGTCTATCGCGACACGGGCAATGGCTATTATGTTTACGATCCACAACTACAGGCCCGCATAGCGGATAAAAAGGAAGAAGTAACAAGATTTATCTGGCAGCATTTGGGGATCGAACCGGGCACCGACCTTGAATTGCTGTTTCGCCATGCCATTGGCGTTCCACAGGGCACGTTCACCGCGATCTTCCTGGCGACGGCGGCCGAGCGAAAGAAGACATTCGACGGATTGCTTAAAGTTGAGGAATACCGCCGCAGTTCGGATGAACTATTGAAGACTGTACGATTCGTCGAGCAGCAGATACACACTGTCAACATCAGGATAGCTCATGCCGAGGGTGAGACAGCACGGATCAGCGCGTTGGAAAAAGAGCAAAGGAACATAAAGGCCCAAGCCGCGGACCTCAAATCTAAACTCGAACAATTGAATGACTCGGCAAAGGGCCTGCAGCAAAAACTTGTGCAGCTGGATGAAGCCGAAGCCGAGTTAGCCAGGCGTCGGGCCGATGCCGAACGGGCCTTAAGTGAACTGTCCCGCGTAAAGCTGATCCTGGGTCATGCTCAGGTTGAAGCCAATCAGGCGCGCGAAGCGGCGAAATGTGTCGCCGAGATCATGGATGATGCCCAGAAGCACCAAACCGCCCTTGGCCGAATGACTGAACTGGAACACCAACGCGGTGAGCGGCAATTGCTGCGTGACGAACTTGCCAAGATCGAGGCAGCATTGAGTTCGGTCAATGCCGAGCAGAAACATCTGCTCAAGGACATTGAAAAAATTCGGGACGCCAATGTTGAGATCGGATCACTTCGCGGCCTCGCATCAGAACAGGACAAGCTGGAACAAGAGATCGCCGCGAAACGGCTCGAACTGACGAACGCCGAACACGCGGACGGCCGTTTGAAAGGCGTCGGGGAAAGATTGGCCGACCTTCGAGAGGCTTATAGAAACGTATCCGCAACCCTTGCTGATGCACGCGAAAAGGCATTGGCAGCGGCTGAATTAGCGATTCTGGAAGGCCGCGGGGCCGAGATCGTTCGTGAACTCGCGGAAACAGGTGCGGCCCTGGAACGCGATGAGCGGTTCCAG
>CAUJFK010000071.1 GCA_963169175.1 Acidobacteriota bacterium
TGTCCGGTACAACTGAAGGGTGGTATAAACGATCGGGCCTTCGAGGTTGTATTTCTCCATCATATCCGTCGCGAGGCGGTCGATCGCGTCCTGGATCCAGGTTTCTTCGGCGTCGATAAAGATAGGCTGCCCAACCTTATATGCAAATTCGCAGATCTCATTTACCCGAGATTGAAGATGCTCGCACTTTGTCTGGCTCTTTGCATCGAGCTTTTTCTTGCCGCTTAGCCGCTCAAGCGTTCCAAGCGGAGCGATGCCGGTAACCTTAAAAACCGAAAATGGTATTCGAGGATCATTTTTTGCCCTTTCGACGGTCCGGATGATCTCATCCTTTGTCCGGTCGAAATCCTGTTCTGACGATCGGCCCTCGATGGAGTAATCGAGGATGGCACCAATTCCTGAAGCGGCGAGCCGTTCGACCGTTTTTTCGCATTCTTCGATCGTTTCACCGCCGCAGAATTGCTCAAATATCGTCCGCTTTATTATGCCTTCGACCGGAAGCCCGACGGACAGTGCAAATTTCGTCGACCACGTGCCTAGAGAATTCAGCACCGGCGAGTTCAGCATTTTGAAGAGTCGGTGTTTTTCTTTTAGTTCCCGATCCGTCAGGTCCGCAAACGCAGTAGCGGTGTCCTGGAAGTCCAGTTTGAGTTCGCTCATAAAGAAGTAAAGTTACAACAAGGACGCAGAGAGATAGATTATTGAATACTTAACGTTTTGTAAAATTGTGAATCGACCGAAATTACCCTAAAATCATCATTTTACCTCTGTGCCTGACTGCCGGTGTGGTAATGGTATCTATATGAGTAAAGCACTTCCGAAAAGATCGGAGAATTATTCCGAGTGGTACAACGAGATAGTGAAACGCGCCGACCTGGCCGAGAATTCCGCCGTCCGCGGCTGTATGGTGATAAAGCCGTACGGTTTTGCGATCTGGGAAAAGATGCAGCGTGCGCTCGACGATATGTTCAAGGCCACCGGGCACCAGAACGCGTATTTTCCGCTTTTTGTGCCGAAATCGTTCCTCGAAAAAGAAGAGGAACATGCCGAAGGCTTTGCAAAAGAATGTGCGGTGGTCACCCATTACCGGTTGAAAAAGGACCCCAACGGGAAAGGGCTGATCGTCGATCCAAATGCAAAGCTTGAAGAAGAATTGATCATACGGCCGACCTCGGAAGCAGTTATTTGGAACGCGTACAAGGGCTGGATCCAATCATGGCGCGATCTGCCGATACTCGTGAATCAATGGGCCAACGTGGTGCGTTGGGAGATGCGGACGAGGATCTTTCTTCGAACCGCTGAATTCCTGTGGCAGGAAGGCCACACGGCCCATGCAACGCTGGAAGAGGCCGTCAATGAGACCCATCAAATGCTGGGCGTGTATGCCGAGTTTGCCGAAGGTTGGATGGCGATGCCGGTAATTCAGGGCGTCAAGTCGGCAAGTGAACGCTTTGCCGGTGCGGTCGATACGTTTTGCATCGAAGCGATCATGCAGGACGGCAAGGCGCTTCAGGCAGGTACTTCGCACTTTCTTGGCCAGAATTTTGCGAAGTCATTCGACGTTCAGTTCGTCAACAAAGAGAATCAGCTCGAATATCCGTGGGCAACGAGCTGGGGTGTCTCAACGCGGCTGATGGGCGCGTTGATCATGGCCCACTCCGACGACAACGGACTTGTCCTGCCGCCAAAATTGGCTCCGATACAGGTAGTTATCGTGCCGATATACCGGACACCCGAAGACCTTGTGACGATAAGCGAAAAGATCGCTCCTTTGCTTGGCGAACTTCGGACGGCAGGAATCTCGGTCAAATTTGACGACAGCGACAATCAGCGTTCAGGTTGGAAATTTGCCGAATATGAATTGCGCGGCGTCCCTGTCCGTCTGGGAATTGGTATGCGGGACCTTGAGAATGGAACAGTAGAAGTTGCTCGCCGTGACACACTGACAAAAGAACCCCGGAACGCGAACTTTGGTTCGCCCTCGGAGTTTGTCAACGGGATCAAATTATTGCTCGACGAAATTCAGGAGAATATTTACCAAAGGGCACTGAAATTCCGCGAGGAAAATACATTTCTGGTCGATACCTGGGACGAGTTCAAAGTACAGATCGAAAAGGGCGGGTTTATCATGGCCCACTGGGACGGCACCGCCGAGACCGAGGCCGCGATCAAGGAAGAGACAAAAGCGACGATCCGCTGTATTCCGCTGCTTTCAGCCGAACAAGCAGGGAATTGCGTGTACTCCGGGAAGGAATCAGCGAAACGCGTTCTTTTTGCCCGCGCATACTAAAACAGGGAGCCGTCTCCCACTCCGGCTCCCGTATTGCACATCCAGTCGATGAGGCACGACCGTTGATGATGCACAATAAGATAATCGTTCACCGGTCGCCGGGTTTCGGTGATATCAGTCACCAATCGCGCAGCATCAATTCGCCTCAAACAAACAAGGCTCCGATAGGATTGTTCCCATCGGAGCTCTTTTCTGTTTTTCGGCCAACTTCGGCCGTCTAGACCGCCGTTCGTCGTCCGGTCAGCAACTGGATCACTAAAACCACAAGGGCGAGAACCAACAACAGATGGATGAAACCACCCACGGCGGCCCCCGCAAATCCGTATCCCAAAGCCCATAGTACCAACAAAATTATAAGAATTGTCCAAAGCATTTTCCTGTTCCTCCTTGTCTTGTGTGCATTATTCCAACTACTCAAAGCATCTGTGCACGGGCGTGTTTTGCTCTGATCTCAAGTTCCCGCAACCATCCGGTCTCGAGCAGAATCTGTTTCGCTCTCTCGTATTGCAAAGCTCGTACCATAACCGTAAGTATTGGAAATACACGAAATGTGCGGATGTCTGCCCCCGATACATGTATGACTTTAATGCAGTGCGGGCCTGGTTGGACGTACACTGGGCATGGCTAAGTATGCGATTTGCCTCGCTTGGTCGTGGGCTAAGATCTGGAACGTCCTTTGCTATGTGTGTCGAGTAATTCGGCGCAGTGATCGATATCGATTCAAATAAATATCAGCAAGGAGGGTTAGAATGAACAATCTTTTCAGGACAGGTTTGGCGGGGGCAGCAGCTTACAAATGGAGCGGCGGGATAATTTCAACGATCGTGATATTTGTTCTTGTTTTTTGCTGTTGGGCAAGTGTTAAGTTGGCGGCCGTACAAAGTGGACGAAAACAAAGGCTGGTTAGGATTGGCGAGCCTCGCAGTTCCTGACCAGCCTTAAATTACAGTCTTTGTACCGCTAGTGGATCGTAACAGATGGTCTGGACGTAGTTCGTGCCGTTCTCTGATTCTTTCGCGAACTTTGTGTCCTCCCTTTGAGGCCTTTGTGCTAACGGTTTTTTCTTAACACAAAGCTCACCAAGTTGAAGACACAAAGAGCACAAACGTACTTACGATTCAACTTTTACAGTCCATCAGTCGATACCCGAATCTCTATTAAATAAATCCGTGGGTCCGCATAAATGGCACGCAGTGCTGCCATACCTGCATCGAGACTGAAGCGTCCTGGGCAAAGGTTATATTGGTCCCGCCGTCCATGCCGCCTTCGTCGATCCGGTCGGTAAGCCGTTGCCCCGGACCGGGCGTCCACGGGCATCCGCCCATGCCGCCGTGCGTGCACATAAACGAGTATGCCGTCGGAAACACGGTCGGCGCGCGATACCGCATTCCGTCGTTACCAAAGCTTTCCCTTGAACCCGATCGAGGGTCGCGGATCACGTGGTAAACATAGCCAACGTTGTTCGGGATCTCGTCCGCGTCAATTGCAAGATGCCTGTCAACACAGTCAAAAAGCAGCAGGGCCCGAACATCTATTCTTTCGCGCTGAAGCCTTGCGGCCATTGAAACCACGCCGGCCGCGCCGCGGCTATAGCCGGTAAGCACGATCGGATCCATGACCCGGGCGGCACGTCGAGCGCGTATAAAACGCAGGCCGCCTTCGATCGCCTCGGGCAAGCCGCCGCCAAGTGCTACCGGACCGCGAAAATAGGCCTTATTTGGGCCGCCATTTCGAGCGATGCGCGTAACAAAACTGTTTGCAAACGCAACATCATATTCACGGTCGCGTCCCGAGCCAGGCAGGAAAGCGCTTCCTGTTCCATCAATTCCAACTACAATTGCCATAATTCTACCTAAATAAACTGCGGGCATTGTGATAATACCGCAGGTTCACTTTTCCAATCAACCGGTTTGTTGCTGTCGAGTACATTTTTTTGCAAAAAATGAAAACGCCGGGTTTGTCCGGGCCGTACCAAATTCCAAAATCGATGTGATAATGGGTACACGAATGTCCGGAGGCCTGCAAAGTTCAACTTTTCGCCGCCCGCGGACGTCTAAGTAATGTGAGATCAGGGTGAACTCACACATTTGAAGAAGATCGGGTATCTTCTCGGGAGTATCTGAAAGCGGCAACGCATCCGAATGTTTCTTGAATTGACGGATGAACAGTTGGTCGAGCTTGCGGTTTCGACGGAACCGGAGGCGTTCGGCGAGATCGTGAGAAGGTGGGAGCGAAAGATCTTCGCCCTCTGCTTTGGTATGCTCGGACGCGAGGACGAGGCTCGCGATGCCGCTCAGGAGGCATTTATCGCGGCTTATCGCAATTTGTCAAGGTTTCGCGGCGAAGCCAAGGTCTCCTCGTGGCTACACAGGATAGCGGTCAATCAGTGCCTGACCTCAAAACGGCGGGCAAAGACCCGATCCGAGGATTTTATCGATGAAGAGAAGCACGAGGAAGAACGTTACTTCGTCGCCCCGGAGCGGCTGTCGCCGGCCAATTCGACCGAGAGCAAGGAGCGGCACACGTTGGTTCGGCAAGCCGTTACATCACTGCCGGCGGAGCTGCGGCAGGTGGTCGTTATGAAAGAATTTGAAGAAATGACGTTTCAGGAAATTTCCGAAACACTTGAAGTGCCGTTGAGTACGGTGAAAAGCCGTCTTTACACAGGGTTAAAACAATTGCGATCGAAGCTCGAACGGGTTGTGCTCGAGATCGCATGACAGGAGTTATGAACAAGAACAGCGAAAAACTTTCCCGGTCCTGTTCTTCATCCGAAGATCTGGTCGCCTATCTCTACGATGAGATGGGAGCGGCCGAACAGTCTGTGCTTGAAACGCATCTAGCGGGCTGCGATCTGTGTACGGCGGAGTTTGCCGATCTCTCATTTTCGCGGCTGGGTGTTTACGAATGGCATCGTGACGATTTTGCACCGCTGGCTGCCCCGCATTTTGTCATACCGTATGAACCTGCCAGGACGACGTGGATCGAGGCGGTCCGTACCTTTTTTGCCGCTCCGTCTCGTTGGGCGACTGCCGCCGGAGCTTTTGCGGTCGTCGCGATCGCCGCCAGTGTTTGGTACTTTATTCCAGGTTCACCTGAGATCGCCCGGAGCGGCCAACCCGAAGCATCACCGGTAAGATCCGCCGTACAAACCGCGGACGCCCGGCCGGCCGTAGCTGTTGAGCCGCAACCGGCAGAACAAGTCACTGGCCAGAAGACGAAAGGCCCTTTGGCAGATGGTTCGGAACTGCGACGCGATTCGGTGAAGATAACTGCTAACCAACCGTCCAAAAAACGGCCTGTTCAGAAACCGGTCAGATCGGAACGTCCGGCAGTTCCGGCCGAACAGGCAAAGCGGCCGGTACGGGTTCCCCGATTGAATGATTTTGAGGATGAGGAAGATACTACACTTCGCCTGGGTGACCTTTTGGCAGAAGTGGATACGACAGATCGATGAGGCCGCGATGATGAGAACGCTGAAAACCCCCAAACTTTTCGTATTGTTCTGCACCGTGTTTTGCCTGTGCCTTGCGGCGTACGGCCAGGAGCCAACACCCGAAGATGTTCGTCAGGGCCAGGCATTCGCCCCGGCGTCCGATACCCGGGCAGGACTTGTCCGCGAACTTGGACTTTCTCCCGAACAGATCCGGGCGGTTGTCAGGCTCAATCGTGAGCGAAAGCCGCTCGAAGATGCGGTACGGAAACGTTTTCGCGATGCGCAGCGGGGCCTGAACCTTGCGATATACGGCGACAACGTTGTTGATTCGGAGGTGCATGCAAAACTCGCCGAATTTCAATCGGCTCAGGCCGAACTTGCGCGGATAAAATTTTCCAACGAGCTTGCCGTGCGAAAGCTATTGACCCCGCAGCAGCTTGTTCGCTTCCGCGAGCTTCGGCGGCAATTCGCTGAAGAACGCAAGGCAGTTGATCAAAAGCCGAATAAACCAGCCAACCGGGCGCTTCAGCGCCTGCGACGGCGAAACCCGCCAATGAATCGACTTTGAAATAGGGCCAATTCGAACACGGATCAGGCGGATCGAGCGGATCAAGACGGATAGATCCGTAAAATCCGCCCGATCCGCCTTATCCGCGTTCAAAAATGCCTTCCTGCCTCAGGGTTTTAGATTTTTCAGATACTCTTTTTCACTGAAGCTGTAAAGATACCTGCCTCCATCTCGCGCTCCGCTAAACCTATTTACAATATTCGCGTAGAATAGATATATCTTTCGCAGGAATCGATCATGAGAAAAATTATTCTTTTGTTTATGGTTGCGATGCTGGCTTCTACGGCCGTTGTCGCGCAGTTGAACGTGCCGCCTATCAATATAAAGGAGCGGACGCTTTCAAACGGCTTGCGGGTCGTTTCGGTCGAGGATAATTCGAATCCGACGGTGTCTATCCACGTTTGGTACGATGGCGGCGGCAAGAACGACCCGCCGGGCCGCTCCGGTTTTGCGCATATGTTCGAGCACATGATGTTCAAGGCGACGAAGAACATGCCGAACGAGAAAATGGACCGGTTGACCGAGGACGTTGGCGGATTCAACAACGCTTCGACATGGCCCGACTTCACGAATTACTATGAGGTCGTTCCGTCGAATTATCTTGAACCGCTGCTCTGGGCCGAATCGGACCGGATGGTCAATCTGAACGTCGATGAAAAGAATTTCGCATCCGAACGCGAAGTGGTCAAGGAAGAATATCGGCAAGGTGTGCTTGCACCGCCGTACGGGAAACTTTATTGGCTGCTCGACGACCTGACATTTCAAAAACACCCGTACAAGCGGGGCGTGATCGGGAACCTGGACGAGTTAAGTTCGGCAACTCGAGCGGATGCCGAGGCTTTTTACAAAACGTATTATAGGCCCGATAATGCCGTACTGATCGTAGTCGGCGATTTCGACCAAAAGCAGCTCGACGCCTGGGTCGATAAATATTTTGGCCTCATCCCAAAGCCGACGGGCAAGATCCCGCGGGTCACGGTTACCGAACCTGAATGGACAACCGAGCGGCGCTTTAACGAAACAGGCCCGCGCGTTCCGTTTCCGGCGACGGGAGTTGTATATCGGGCCCCGCGCTCGAACAGTGCTGATATTCCAGCGCTGCGGATCGCCGCCACGATCTTGTCAGGCGGCGAAAGCTCACGCTTGTATCAGTCGCTTGTCCGTGATCAGCAGATCGCTCAGCAGGCCGATCTTGATGTGGAGCTGAACACCGAAGGCGGCAGGATCTCGTTTATCGGGATCGGTTCGGAAAAGGGAACATCGGAAAATCTCGAAAAGGCGTGGCTTGCGGAATTGAAGAAAATACAGGAAAACGGCGTGTCCGCTAAAGAACTGGAAAAGGCCAAGAACGGCCTTATCGCGGACGCCATCAGGGGCCGCGAAACAAATGACGGCAAAGCTATTCTCATCGAACAAGCGGTCGCATCGCAGGGTGACCCAAAGGCAGTAAACTCCGTGGTCAACCGCCTGCAGGCCGTTACCGCAAACGATGTAAAGCGTGTGATGAATCAATACTTCAAGAACAACAACCGCGTGGTCATCTACTACAACCAGGCAAAACCAGCGGAGGGAGCGAAATGAGACAAACGATATTTACCACAGAGACACAGAGTCACGGAGGAGTTTTCAGAAAGCGATCTCTGAACACCGCTCTTTTGTTTTCTTTAATATCTCTGTGTCTCTGTGTCTCTGTGGTTAAAACCCGCGCTCAGGAGACGGTTCCCGCGCCGGGAGCGGAGCGGTCGGTGGTGATCCCGTCGGTCAGGGAAGTAAAGCTTAAGAACGGGTTGACCGTCGCGGTCATTGAAAAGAAGGGAATTCCGCTCGTGACGGTCGAACTTCTCGTGAAGAACGGTGCAAGTGCTGAAGATCCGAAAAAGGCCGGCCTTGCCAATCTTACCGCCGACCTGCTGACGAAAGGGACCAAAACCCGTTCGGCAACACAGATCGCGGAAGATATGGAGTTTCTCGGCGCTTCGATATTCTCGTCGGCTGGATGGCAGAGCTCAACGCTTGGCGTGTCGGTAACTTCGGACAAGTTCGACAAGGCGATGGACATCTTTGCCGACGTCGCCTTGAACCCATCGTTCTCTGAGGATGAACTAAAGCTTGCAAAGTCGCAGGCCCTTGATGAACTGACTTACAACCTGACACAGCCTGGATTTATGGGAAATTACGTTGCAAGCAAGTTTAGTTTTGGCGAACATCCCGCGGGCGGCACGCCGAACAGCGTCGAAGCGATATCGCGGGCCGATGTTGCGAGTTTCTATCAACAGAATTACCGGCCGGCCGAATCCGTTCTGATCTTTGTCGGCGATATTTCCAGTCAAAAGGCGATAGCAACCGCCGAAAAATATTTTGGGGCCTGGAAAGGCGACGGGCGCGGTTCCGGTTCGACGAAAGGCGTCACGAGTTCGGCCGGGCCGGACAAGGAAGTGGTTGCACGTTTTCTCGTCGTTGATATGCCAAAGTCAGGACAGGCCTCGGTCAGCTATCTCAAACCGATCCGCGGCATCGGCCGTGCTTCGAAAGACTTCTATCCGGCGTCTGTTCTCAACTCGGTGCTCGGCGGCGGCTACTCATCTC
>CAUJFK010000072.1 GCA_963169175.1 Acidobacteriota bacterium
CAAAAGCCGTGCTTTACTTTTTTTTATCGCCGACAAGGGGCCGGACGAAAAATATTCCTTCGGTGCAACCGATTATCGCGTGATAGAAGAAAAGGATGTAATGGGCGGCGAAGTCAGCTCGGTGGATGATGGTGTGTATCATGAGCGGCTGCTTGATGTTCTGGATATAGATCACGATGGTGTTGCCGAGGTTTTTACCTACATTCAGTCATTCGAAGGCGCCGGGTTTAACGTTTACCGTCGTGCGGGAGATAAGTGGGCCAGGATCTACGAAGGTGCTAACTATCACTGCGCGTATTAACACCGTTGCGGAAGGCCGCGGGACTTAGGTGTATGTTGCTTACGCATGCATCACGTCCTTGTTAATATCCGGGCTTCCGCAATGACGCCTCGCGCGTCTATGCTCGCTGTATCTCCCTAACAAAAAGAAAATGAAAACAAGAATTATCGTATTGCTTCAGCTGGTAAGTTTGATCTGCTTATCAGGCAATATCATAGGCCAATCCTCTGTTGTCCGCTTTCCGGTAAAGCGCGGGGAATCGCCTGAGACGTGGCGGCGCGACGGGTGGAACGCGGTCGCGCGGGCCAGATCGACGAAGATCCGGCGCGGCCGGGCAAAGAACGTTATTTTGTTCATCGGCGATGGAATGGGTGTATCTACGCTTACTGCCGCACGAATACTTGAAGGCCAGCTCCGCGGCGAGAGCGGCGAAGAGAACCGTCTCAGTTTTGAAGAATTCCCGTTCTCTGCCTTGTCAAAAACGTACCAGGCAAACCAGCAAACACCGGATTCGGCACCGACGATGAGTTCTATAATCACCGGCGTAAAGTCGAACGAAGGGACGATCTCGGTCAACCAGAACGTTCAGCTTTCAAACTACAAAACGGTCGCCGGCAACCAGACAAAGACCTTGATCGAATACGCAGAGGAAGCAGGCAAGTCAACCGGTGTTGTTTCGACCGCACGGCTGACCCATGCAACTCCCGGTGCATGCTATGCCCACACGGCATTTCGCGATTGGGAATCGGACGAGGATATCTTTAAGAAAAATAAGGAAGCATGGGAGGCGAAATTTCCAGACATCGCCCGGCAACTTCTCGAATTCAAATATGGAAACGGCCTTGAGGTCGCTCTCGGCGGCGGTCGAACAAATTTTATTCCAAAGGAAACGGTCGATCCCGAATATCCCGCCGAAAAAGGCAAACGGCTTGACGGCCGCGACCTGACGCAGGAATGGTTGTCGAAATATAAAAATTCCGCCTACGCGTGGAACGAAAAGCAGTTTGCCGCCATCGATCCAAAGAAAACCGATCATCTTCTTGGCCTGTTTGAACCGAGCCACATGCGGTTCGATTATGACCGCGCGAAAGACGGTGCGGGCGAGCCTTCGCTTTCCGAAATGACGGGCAAGGCGATCGACATCTTATCGAAGAACAAGAAAGGCTTTGTGCTGATGGTCGAGGGCGGACGGATCGATCATTCTCATCACGACGGCAATGCGTTTCACGCATTGACTGATACCATTGCGCTTTCAAACGCGGTCCGGACAGCCGTTAGCAAAGTTGATCTGGACAACACCTTGATCATCGTGACAGCGGACCATAGCCATACTTTCTTTATCCAGGGATACCCGGCCCGGGGCAACAACATCCTCGGCCTAATACGTGAGATCGGCGACCACGGCGAGTATGAAGAAAAACCAAAAGTGGACAAGAACAAAAAGCCGATGACGACGCTTGGATATTCCAATGGCCCGGGTGCCCGTACCGGCGAAAGGCCTGAACTGACCCAGGAACAGGTCACGGCGCCCGATTATCTGCAGGAATCAAACATTCCGTTCAAGAGCGAAACTCACGGCGGCGAGGATGTCGCGATCTTTGCGGTCGGAGTAAATGCAGACCTGATCAGAGGCTCGATGGAAGAGAACTGGACGTTCTATATCATGGCGGATGCTCTCGGGCTGGCCCGGAAAAAATGAAAATAGTTTTTATGGGAACACCGGCCGCCGCGGCACTTTCGCTTGAGCGGCTGTTGGAGACCGGGCACGAAATCGTTGGTGTGTACACGCAACCCGACAGGCCGTCAGGACGTGGAAATAAGATCGTATTCTCCGCCGTAAAAGACCTGGCATTGAAACGAGATCTACGCCTCTTTCAACCCGCAAAGATCAAAACTCCAGACGCCCTTGCTGAATTCAGGTCTCTGTCGGCCGACGTTGCGGTTGTCGTCGCGTATGGGCGAATTTTGCCCGAAGGATTCCTTGACGCGTTTCAAAACGGCGCCGTGAACGTGCACTTTTCGCTTTTGCCAAAATATCGCGGTGCTGCACCGGTAAACTGGGCGATCGTGAACGGCGAAACGACAACCGGCGTGACAACGATCAGGATGAACACTGGCCTCGATACCGGCGACATTCTGCTTTCGCGCGAAATTGAGATCGGGGCGGATGAGACGGCTCCGCAATTAATGGATCGATTGGCGGTTATCGGAGGCGATGTTCTGGTCGAAACGTTGGATAAAATAGATACGATCGATCCTGTCCCGCAGGCCCATGAAGAAGCGACCTTCGCGCCGATAATGAAGCGTGAAGACGGCCTTATCGATTGGTCAATGAAATCCGCAGAGATCGCCGCCCGGGTCCGTGGATTTCAGCCTTTTCCGGGTTCCTTTACTTTCCACGAAGGCAAAAGGCTGAACATCTGGTCTGCTCGGGCCGTGGGTGCTGGTGACAAGGATCGCACCGTTCCAGGCGCGATCGGCTCTATTGATGACGGGAGGCTGCTAGTTGAAGCTGGTTCCGGAACAACACTATTGATAGATGAGATCCAGCTTGAGGGAAAAAAGCGGATGGCTGTTCGCGAAGCTCTAAACAGCGGGCATTTTAAGATCGGCCAGCGATTTACTTCTTGAACAAAATTGGAGATCTTCACATTTCTTTGCGGTCTCTGCGGTTTGCGTTAGAAGAAACTGATCTCACGCAAAGACGCAAATGCCGCAAAGAAGAGCCAAGTGGGACAGCACCGGCGACCAATGTATAAAATATCCGATCAATACCTGATCTGCCTTTGATGCCTTACAATATTCCTCAGATGGTAAATCGATTCCAAATCATCAGCTTCTACGAGTTCAAACCGCTCGGTCCCGCCGACAGGCTGGCGGAGTTGAAAACGGAACTTACCTCCGCTCTGCTAAAGCATGATGTTTTCGGCACGATCCTTGTCGCGGAAGAAGGCTTTAACGCCAGCCTCTGCGGCGTGCCGGAAAGCATCGGAACGTTCCTCGCGGCGGCTGAAGAGTTGCTGGATACACGGATCACGCCTAAATCGTCGTTTAGTGACAAGTCGCCGTTTCGCAAACACGAGGTTCGAATTAAGCCGGAGATCGTCACCCTGAAACAGGCTGTCGACATTTCGCTCGGACACGGCACGCATGTCGATCCGAAGGATTGGAACCAGATAATTTCTGATCCAGAGGTTTTTGTTCTCGATACACGAAATGATTACGAATTCCGTTCAGGTACATTCGAGAAAGCCGTAAACCCGAATACAGTAAAGTTCAGCGATCTGCCGCGATTTGTCGAAGAAAATTTGGACCCGGCAAAACATAAAAAGATCGCAATGTTCTGTACCGGAGGCATTCGATGCGAGAAGTTTGCGCCGTTTATGAAAGCCCGCGGGTTTGCGGACGTATTTCAGCTGCGGGGCGGTATTTTGCAATACCTTGGGGACGTTCCTGTTGACGAACAGCTTTGGAAAGGAGAGTGCTTTGTCTTCGACGAACGCATCACGCTTAACGACAGGCTTGAGCCGGGAAGCGGTGTCGATCTGTCACTGCGTCACGGCGAGGATGCGGAATGAAGATCACTCCGGCCCGTGCCGCGGCGTTCGATATTCTGTTGAAGATCGAAAACGATCGGGCATTCTCATCCATCCTTCTTTCTGAATACGAAAAGGCCCTGACACCCCTGGACCGCGGCCTTTGCCACGCATTAACACTGGGAGTTCTCCGTCGGCAACTGTATCTCGACTATTATATCGATGCGCTGACCGCGCCGAAAAAGCTCGATGCGGCGGTACGCGTTAGCCTACGGCTTGGCCTTTTCCAGCTTTGGTTTCTGGATAAGGTGCCTGCTCACTCGGCCGTCAACGACAGCGTGGAAATGGTCCATCGGGCTAAAAAATCGTCAGCACGCGGGCTGGTCAACGCGATCCTGC
>CAUJFK010000073.1 GCA_963169175.1 Acidobacteriota bacterium
ATGATGAACGGCGTTGACCAGATCGCGAGGTTGATACGCGAGATCGAAACGAATCCAAATTCGCGACGGCTGATAGTGACCGGCTGGAACCCGGAAACTTGCGACAATGTCGCGTTGCCGCCGTGCCATACGCTGTTTCAATTCAAGATCGAGGGCGGCAAAACGCTTCATTGCCAGCTTTACCAGCGGTCGGCCGATGCTTTTTTGGGAGTGCCGTTCAACATCAGCAGTTACGCCTTGCTCACGCATTTGATCGCCCATGTATGCGGCCTGGAGGTTGGCGATTTTATACACACTTTCGGCGACCTGCATATCTACTCAAACCACATCGAACAGGTGAACGAACTTCTGGTGCGCGAACCTTTTGAACTGCCACGACTTGAATTGATCGATGCTGAAAATTTAAAAGGCCTCGACGGGTTGTTGAATTTCAAATTTGAGAATTTGGAATTGGAGAATTACCAGTCCTGGGGCAAGATCGCTGCACCAGTGGCAGTGTAAATATCTCGGGCTGTGCCCTTACTCCGTGCAGGCTTCCGCAAGGAATGTGCCCTTACTCTGTGCGGGCTTCCGCAAGGGTTGTGCCCTTACTTCGTGCGGGCTTCCGCAATGAGCTGTCCTATTTCTTCACGATCGAATATTGTATTCTGCGGTTTAGGAACTTGCCCTGTTCGGTGTTGTTGTCAAATTTCGGTTTGTCGGCCCCATAGCCGCGGGTCTGAAGGCCATCGGCATTTACGCCATAGCGGACGAGTTGGTTCTTAACGGCGGTTGCCCGGTTTTGCGACAACGGGCTGTTGATCGCCGGCGTCCCGTCGCTGTCCGTGTGACCGCCGACCTCGAGCACAAGGCTCGGGTCCCGTTCCTGGAGCGTCTTAATGAATCCCGCCCCTTTCTGCAACGCCGCCAAACGGTCGGGCGGAATATCATACTTACCGCTATCAAAATTGATGATCAGAATATTCAGCGCGTTTATCAGGTCTTCGGCGGTAAACGGATTGCCAAGCTTGTCGAGCGCCATATTGTAGCAGCGTTCGGCCTTGTCAAATTCACCAGGGTTGAATACGCCGCAGTCCTCACCGGGTTTGACGTCGATCGCGGTACAGCGGGCGGTCAGCGGTTCCGGTTTTTCTCCGGCCCGGCCTTCCACTTCCATGGGCTTGCATTCGAAATTTGGATGGACGATCTTGATGATCCTGCGGCCTGGTTTGAGATTCGTCAGGTCGCGCGTCCCGTCCTCGCCGGTCGTCACACCCCATTGCTTATCGTCCACAAGGATGCGGCTGCCTGGCGGTGCAAGACGGACGGTTGCCGTAAATGACGTATCCCGGATGACAAAGAACCACACAAGCCCAAGGACAACGAGTGCAAACATGAACATCCCGAACAGGCCCAAGACAGCCCAGACCCAACCGGGAACGCCGCCTTTTGCCGCTTGCTCCTGTTTTTCCTGTTCGGCCTTTTCTGTCGGTGTTGGGGGAAGGTTCTGATATTTTGCCCGTTCCGCCTCAGGCAGCTGAAAGTAGGGTGTCGTTTTCTGATAACCGCCGCCGCCGCCAAATTCTTCGGGCGTAGAACCGATATCCGCCGGGTTCACATTTACGTTGGCGGCCGTCATGCCCCACTCAGGCGTTTGCGGGACCGACCCCGGGGCGCCTGGATAAACTGTTTTGCCAAAATCCTGGTTACTCGTGTCGATCGGCCTGATGTTGGTTACGGTCTTGCCCCATTCGTCCGACGCGGGCTGTTTTGGCAGGTTATAATTGGTCTTGTTCCAATCATTCTGCACGTCGTCCGCTCCGCCGCCAAAATTTACGTTCGGCGTGGTCTTTGAAAAATCGTCGGGCGGCGGTACTGGGAAATCCTTATCTTCGTTCACAACAGCCTCTCACAAGTCAGGACGCGGTTAACACCTCGGACTTGCGATTCTATCACACTTTAAAATCCATCTGATAGGATCTACGCGGGAACTCGCCGCGTTGCCCACTTTGTCACAGGGTTTGCCGTTCCTACTTAATGTTCGGCGGCTGGGCTTTTTTGGTGCGAACGGCTATTCCTTCCTCAGCGACAACAAAGACGCGGCGGGCGTCATAGGAGGATGTATTAAGCGGGAAGTATGAAAGAAGGTATCGATTGCGGCGGAGTTCATCACAGATCGACTTTGCGGCAGTCCGGGCGTCGTCGAGCGGATATATGGCACCGCCTGTCCCTTCGGTCAGGCCTTTGAGGGCGGCATCGGCCTTTGGCCCGTCACGCCTATACGCACCGCGAGTCCGGTCCGGCAGCTGCAGCGCATATACCGTTACGTTCAGATTTTGCAGCTCCGCAAGCACCTTGTCGAACGGTTTCGAGCTTCCGCGGTCGAGGCCGTCCCCAATGACAACAACTGCTGTTTTTCGCGTTCCAGGCATTAATGGAACGAGTATTTCATTAACGGTTGAGCTTAATGCATCAAAAAGATATGGGTTCCCTTTTTTGCGAAATGTCGCAAGCGATGCCTCGATCTTCTTGGCGTCGTCGGTCCACTCCTGGATTATCTCTGCCTTTTCGTCATACGCAATAACGAAGATCTGATCGCCGTCAAATATCTCGTAGGCAAATTCCATTGCCGCTTTTTTGAGCTTTTCTACATCCGCCCCGAGCGTTTGCGAATTATCGACCAGAAGGACGATTCGCGACGGCGAAGGGTCGTAGCTAAAGCCCTTTATCTTTTGTTCGACACCATTCTCGTACAGGTCCAGGTCGTCTAGCTTTATCGGATCGGACTTTTTGTCGGTCCGCCATGCCGTTATGCTCAGTATCGTACCGTCGCTATCCGTGGTGCGATTATTATGACCGGACTGGCCGAACACTCCGGCCGCCGCAAGTAGCAGACAGATGAGCGTGCTGAGAATTGTCGAGACAAACTTATTCATCTAATCCGAAGATTTTGAAGATTCAGCCTTTTTCGGGGCTTCCGCCTTGGTGTTGGATGCAGTATCCGAGCCAGCGGTTGATTCTTTGGCTGAAGATTTTTCCGTACCGGCACTTTCTGACTTAGATTCACCAGCCTTTCCGCCCTTCCCGGCGTAGTCGGTGACGTACCAGCCGCCGCCTTTGAATTGAAACCCAGACAGCGAGATCATTTTTTCAAGCTCGCCGCCGCATTTCTCGCAGACCTTTAATGGTTCATCGGAAACGGATTGGCGCTTTTCCAGGTGCGTTCCGCATTTCTGACACTGATATTCGTAAATAGGCATGTCTTGGATAGTTTATCTTATATCGCTGCTGGTTTCTGCTCGCCGGTGAACCAATTACCAATTTATCGGCGTAGATACCGCGGCCTCAACGTGGTGTTCGACAAGGAACCGCTCGGCGTCGATCGCTGCCATGCAGCCCGTCCCAGCGGCGGTGACAGCCTGTCGGTAATATGAATCCTGAGCGTCGCCACATGCGAACACGCCGGCCACGTTCGTCTGCATTGTCCGGCCGGCCGTGATCAGATAGCCGACCGCGTCCATATCAAGTTTTCCTTTGAAGAGGTCCGTATTCGGCTTGTGCCCGATCGCAATAAAAACGCCTCTTGTTTCCAATTCCGATCCTTCTTTGGTGACCGTATTTCGCAAGCCGACCTTTTGAACACCCGTTTCCTTATCGCCAAAGATCTCGGTCAATTCGGTGTGCCAAAGCACTTTGATCTTTTCGTGGCTTAGGACGCGTTCCTGCATGATCATCGACGCACGAAATTCATCACGGCGGTGTATCAGCGTAACGCTCGACGCGAATTTGGTGAGAAAAAGTGCTTCTTCCATCGCCGTGTCGCCGCCGCCTACGACAACGATAGGAACATCCCGGAAGAAAAAGCCGTCACACGTCGCACACGCTGAAACACCATTGCCGCCAAAGCCCGCCGGCACCGGAGCTTCGCCCGGGATATCGAGCCACTTCGCCGATGCACCCGTCGCCACGATCAAAGTGTCTGCTTTGATAACGGTCGTAACCTCTTCGCTGTCCGCACTTTCCTTGCCGTAAAGGGTGAACGGCCTGCTTGAAAGATCGACTTCGCTGATCCACACATTGAGAAACTCGGTGCCGAACCGAAGGGCCTGCTCACGAAACTCATCCATCAGGATCGGGCCCATAATGCCGCCCTTAAAACCGGGATAATTTTCTACGTCTGTAGTGATCGTCAGTTGGCCACCGGGCTGGGGGCCGTCGATCACAAGCGGCTCCAATTGAGCCCGCGAGGCATATATTGCCGCCGTCAGGCCCGCGGGCCCCGAGCCAAGAATGACCACCTTTCGCTTCATCGTGTTTTCTGCCATAAGTAAAACATTGTTTGCGGTTTGCCGCGAAATTTGAGATAAATGCTTTACTTATAGTATAACTATCGGGCGCTTACTTAGTCGAGGTACAAGGCGGATAACGGTCCGCAACATCCTCGTAGAATTTTCCAGCAACCGGACCCGGCAGAATAGTTTGTTGTAAACTATTCGTGTTAAACTGTTTCGGTTTACCTGTAGAACAGCGTACAGCCCCTGAATGTTAAGTTCTATGCAGCCCCAGTTTGAGGAAAAACGCTTTGCGCTCAGGATGGCCCTGCGGCTACCGATAGTTGTATCGGGAAGGACCGATGATGGTGCCGCCTGGAGCGAACCCACCGAAACGGACGACATCTCGACGCTCGGAGCCTTGTTTCAGCTTAATCAAAAGATCGCTTCGGGTGACACGCTTTATGTGCGGTCGCACAGGCCGGACGGCGTGCCCGTCGAGGTCAAGGCCCAGGTTGTGCGCCTTTCGCAGGGAAGCCACGGAACCTCGCGCGTTGGCGTTTCGATAATCGAACAAAAAGAGGCCTGGCTGCGGCTGTTCGTCGCCTGGATAGCGGATGATAACCTTGCCGAAGGGATGGAAGAGTGATCGGTACAGGGGGCAGTTAGTCTGTTGACGCCCTAGGCACATCGGTATCGGCGCGCGGATCAAATAATTTCGACAGGCTGACGGCCTGTCGTACTTGTTTATGCCATACGAAACAATAACTTTAGAGAAAGACGGCAAAGTTGCCGTTATCACGATCAACCGGCCGGACAAGCTCAATGCGCTGAGCAGCACCGTGCATGTCGAAGGCGTGGCGGCGCTTGATGAACTTCGCAAGGACGACGGTGTGCGCGTTGTCGTTATTACAGGCTCGGGCGAAAAAGCATTCATCGCCGGTGCCGACATCCGCGAGTTTGAGGGGAAAACACCTGTCACGCAACGGGCGGTATTTCAGGAGCGGACGCTGTTCAATACTATCGACACGTTTCCAAAACCGGTGATCGCGATGGTCAATGGTTTTTGTCTTGGCGGCGGGAACGAACTGGCGCTTGCATGCGATCTGCGAATTTGCAGCGAGAACGCGAAGTTCTCGCAGCCGGAAATAAACCTCGGCATCATTCCCGGCGGCGGCGGCTCACAGCGGTTGACCAGGCTGGTAGGTGAAGGCCGTTCGATGGAGATGATCCTTACGGGCGATATGATCGATGCCGAAACCGCCTATCGATTTGGTTTGGTAAATCACGTTTATCCTGCGGCGGAGCTTCATGCAAAGACAATGGAGCTTGCGGCAAAGATCGCTGAGAAAGCGCCGATAGCTCTGCAACTGGCTAAAGAAGCCGTCAAATTTGCTTCGCGGTCAAATTTGGACGAAGGGGTTCGCCGAGAGGTCGATCTTTTTGCCATCTGCTTTTCCACTGAGGATAAACAGGAAGGTGTTTCGGCATTCCTAGAAAAGAGAAAGCCAGAGTTTAAGGGCAAGTAAGTGCGGCGATAACGGAAGACTTCACCACGAAATGCACGAAACAGGACACGAAGCCTCGCGAAACAGCATAAGCTGGCCATGCTTGACGCTCGTTCTGATTTTCGTTAGAGTTTCTCTTTGCCGCAGCCGGTGCGGTATTGCCTTCCTGAATTGGGGATGTAGCTCAGCTGGGAGAGCGCTGCAATGGCATTGCAGAGGTCAGGGGTTCGATCCCCCTCATCTCCACCAATTTTCGTAACAAAAGATAAAAAACGGCCTCAGGGTGAGCTTGCTCCTGGGGTCGTTTTGTGCCCGGCGCTAGGCCGCCACCGCCAACTTCACCGCTGTCCCGTTCAGGACGGTTCTGTAAAAACTTAAGAAATTACTTTAATTATTGGCCGGGCTGCGGTACATTATAACCACACTCTATTAGCTCATTACATTTTTTGAGGCGTACGATCAACGCTATACTTGATCGTTCCTGGTTTTAGTTGGTGGACAGGCGCTTCGACGAAGTGATCCTTAATTGGTCAGGCGGCCGCGATAAAGCAAATTTATTGCGACGATCGGCAAAATTGGGCAAAAGTCTCTCGACCCGTCCGTCAATGTTGTAAAGGGCAAAAGGCGGCAGGTCAACGAGCGGCCTGTAAGAAACAGGCGGCTCATGTCAATAACATTAAGGATTCGATCTTGGGTAAATTGGCGGGATCTGTTGCCCGGCCGATAGGTACATCAGAAATTTTACGTCAGATATTCGGAAAATTGAGCGGAATGGCACTTTACGGGAGGTAGTAAGGCAAATGCAAGGTTACAAGGCCGATTCAGGATTCGCTCAGCGGACGGCGGAGATCGATATTTCGACCCTCGCCCCTGAATTCCGGATAAATGACGTGATACGAACTACCTACGAAAAGGTCGGGCTGGAATCCCTGGAAGCGGTGCGAAGCCTGCCCGCCCGCATCGGCATCGGCGGGTTGCCGCCGGTCCTGCTGAACAAGGTCAGGCCATTGCTGAAATATGTCCAACTGACAAAGGATGAATATCTTTTCCAGCAGGATGACAAGGTCGAGTTTATTTACTTCCCGGAAACCGCGGTGATCTCAGAATTTCAGATGCTTGCGGATGGGCGGACGATCGAAGTTGCTGTTACGGGATCGGAAAGCGCTGTAGGTATTGCGGCCGTCTGGAGCACTTTGCCCGCCGTCAATTGCGCACAGGTTTGCGTTGGCGGAACAGCGTATAAGATCGAGATCGACGTGCTCGAGCGCGAATTGACCTATAGCCGCCCACTGCAAAGGTGGCTTCACGATCAGCTGAATGTTTATATTAAGCAGCTTTCGCAAAAGGTCATCTGCAACACACACCATGCTGTCGAGGAACGTTTCTGCACGTGGCTTTTGATGCTGCATGACCGAAGCCTGAAGAGCAAATTCAGCCTAACACAGGAATATATCGCAGGCGTCCTTGGTGTTTATCGGCCGAGCGTTACCTGCATGGCAAAGGCGCTTCGAGAAAAGAATGTTATTGACTACGTTCGCGGCCAGATATTTATTACCGACAAGCACAAATTAAGGAAGATGTCCTGTGCATGTTACAGCGAACTTCCTTCACTCATCAGCTACGCACGCTGAAACAAGTTGCCCCACACGAGAGCAGGCCGGCTTCGCATATTTTGCGTGGCCGGCTTGTTTCTTGGATCGCGTCCGCCTCGCATAGCGGGCTGTTAAGGGAAACTCCTTACTCAAGCTTGCCAATTTCCTTATATTCCAGAAGTCCGGGTTTTGTTACATTCGAATCATTCAATGATGATCGGTCGGTCGCCGAGGGCCATACGGTGGAAACCAGGCGGGTCGCGTTTGAAATCGAATTTGAAGGGCCTGCGGGTCATTCAGGAACGAGCCAGGGTGGGTAAGGTGCGGCCCGTTGGGCGGCACTTGAAAGTTGTAGGCTGGAAAGCACTGGTGGCTCCTGTGCTTTCTGGCTCTAACTTTCAATAACGAGGTTTTACAGTTATTAGAGGATCTTCCCAAAAAGGCGGCCCGTCGGGCAAAGTGATCTAAGTGTCCGCCAGGCGGGCCGTTCCTCTAGTTCAGGAGTTTTGCCAATGTGCATCCAAGCGTCATTGTAATTCACGATACGAATGACCGGTACGATTACGAGTCGGTCCGGCAATGGTTCGCGAGCAGCAGTCTTCAAACCTACGAGGCCGCGACGGACTGGAAAATCGGGTCACCGAACACGAATTCGTCTCGATCCTTTTGGTAGGCATCCCGCGCCGGCGGATAACGCACTAACTGCCCGCCTATTTATCGCTGCATGCCAGCCTGAACCCCAGGAACGGAAATTTTCGGTCAGGTGAGACTCCCTGGCGGAGTGTGAGAAGAAGGTTCGTTTTGTTAAGGCCCGCGATGCCTTCCTTTGTGTACGAAACGCCGCGAACCGTGATTTTTCCCGCAATGCTCTCCTGTTTTTCGGCCGGAAATCCCGGATAGAAATCCATTTGTGATGAGGTCCATTCCAGAAGGTTTCCCATCATATCTTCTATTGCGCCGATCTCGGTCTCGTCGCGGTCCGTGCCAACTGCGCGAGCGGTTCCAGACGCGAAATTTGTCCGGTCCGGCATCCACTGATCTCCCCACGGGAACACATTGTCCTTGGCGCCGCTTCGGGCCGCATATTCCCATTCCTGTTCGGTCGGAAGCCGGCACGGAACACCGACACGTGCCGAGACCCAATCGGCAAACGCATTAGCGTCGAGATATGAAACATTGCCCACGGCGAACTTTTCGCGGCCTAAGGGCGGAGCACCGCCGCTCCAATCCGTCGGCGGATCGAAATTTTTGTCACGAACAAATTGGGCATACTCTTCATTCGTTACCTCGGTGCGGTCGAGATAGAAATCACCAACGACGACCGGATGGGCTGGATACTGGCTCGCGTAGATACGCTCATCGGACGGATCGGCCTCGTTTCGGCCCATCATGAACTGGCCGCCTTTTATGAGCACCATTTTGTCCTTTACACGAGCCGGCAGATCGGGAGCGGGAGTCGGGGTTGGAAGATCCGCTGCGCGGTTATCGATAACGTTTGAAACGGCTGATCCGCCAGGTGCGACAACGAAATAAACCAGCACGGAACCAAGCCCGACGACCGCAAAAGCTCCGGCCAGCAAAGCGGCCCACATTCGACGCGGGCGGGCGGTCGCGACCGTTATCTGCTCGGTGTCGGTCGGGCCGGTCGAGGTCGTGATCGTCATCGGACGTCCGGGCGAATACATCTCAAGGCTTGGCTGGGTCGCGCCGGCAACGTTTGGTGCTGAATCTCGATCGATCGAATCGTCACGCCGTGACCTGCCCTGGCTTTCTGACAGCGCCTGTGCCGCCTCTTCAGCCTTGATCCGAGCAGAGTGTTCCAGTGCCCGCAATTCGGCCTCGCTTGTTGCCTTGGCCTGGGCTTCGGCCAACTGGCCCATCAACTGCCGCTGAATGCTGTCAAAATTTTCCTGATCTTCACGCGTCCTTGACCGGGCAGACTCTTCCGCCCGAAGGCGGGCCGCTGCCTCTTCTGCACGCTTTTCCGCCTCAAGCTGGGCCCGCTTTTCAGCTTCGTCGATACGTTTCTGGGCTGAGATTATCTCTTCGGCAAGCCGCTTGGCTTCCTGTTCCGCACGCCGGCGGGCGGCATCGGCCTTTTCGCGCTTTCGCGCCTCCATTTCAGCAAGTGAACGTGCTTCATCGGCCCGCTTTTGCGCTTGGACAGCGTGATTCTCAAGCCGGCTCGCTTCTTCGCGGATGCGGGCGGAGGCCTGCGCTTCAGCAAGTTGCCGGCGCTCGGCTTCGGCGGCGGCAATTCGTTCGATCTCTGCTTCTACCTTTTTGCGTTTTGCTTCCGCTTCGGCACGGCCGCGTGCCTCGATCTCAGCTTGTTTACGGGCAGCCTCGTACCGGCGAAGGGCATCGGCGGCCTCCTGCGCCAGATTTACTACGGCTTGTTCTGCCTGCTTTCGCGTGCCTTCTTCCTGCTGGCGGTGCCGTGCTTCGCGTTCGGCTATCTCACGCTGTTCCTGGGCCCGATGCTGCGCTTCCAGCGCAGTTTTTGCAAGTTGATTCGCGCGTTCTTCTGCCTCTTCACGCGCGTGTGCTTCGATTGCGAGCTTTCGTGCTTCGGCCTCGGCACGTTCGCGGGCTTCACGCTCGACCGCGAGCTTCTGTTCCATCTCGGCCTTTACTTCGCGACGGACATCTTCTTCGATCTTCTGCTGTGCTTCAAGAAACTTTTGCCGTGCGGTTTCCGCCGCCCGTTGAGCTTCGTTGAATTCCTCGGCCAGTTTTTCCGCCTGGCTTACTTTTGTACGAGCTTCTTCCGCCCGGCCCTGGGCATCGATGAACCGCTGTTCAAGCTGTTCGTTTATTTCTGCTCCGGTCGGTTTTGGCTGATTGAAATAGGTTGCGAGAATCTCGTTCTGATTTGAATCGAGATACGGCAGGTTGTAGCTTTTCCCATCCGCCGCCGACCATGCTTGTGTCGGGGCGGCGTGGAGCGGCGGGAATGATTCTTCGCGAAAGCTGACGGTCTTTGAGTTTGGATCGACAAAGGGGTGTTCACGCGTCGATACAAGCGCCTGCTCATATGCAGAAAGCATCTCGTCCAGTGTCTGAAACCGCTTGTCCTGCTGCTTTTCCAATGCCCGCTGCAGCACAGCCTCGATCGCCGGCGCCGGCGGCAGATCGAACGCCGCGAACGCCGGCACGGCCGCCTGCATGTGCTGGAACATTATGTTGGGCATCGAACTGCCGTCGAACGGCAGATGCCCGGTAAGCATTCGGTAAAGTATGACGCCGATGCTGTAAATATCCGATCTGGCATCAACATTCTCGTTGTCCCACTGTTCCGGCGGCATATAGTGCGGTGAGCCGAGAAGGTTCGTGGTCTTTGCGAGGATGAGCGAAGAAAAGGACTCGGTGTTTTTTATCTTCGCCAACCCGAAGTCGAGTACCTTAACTGCCTGTGCCAACGGTGCCCCGCGGCGGAGCATTACGTTCAGCGGTTTTAGGTCGCGGTGCGTAATGCCAAGTTTGTGCGCGGCGCTGACACCCATCGCCATCGGCTTTAGGACCTCAAAGGCTCGAGCCGGTGTAAGCGCGCCGTCCTGCCGCAGCATTTCTTCCAACGAAATGCCGTCGATGTATTCCATTACAAGGTAAAGCGTGTCGGCCACCTCGATACCGAAGTCAGTGACCGAGACCACATTCGGATGCTGGACGGACGCGACCAGAATGGCTTCCTGCGTAAAACGGACGAGTAGCGAAGGATCAGATTGGACAACCTCAGGCGAAATTATCTTAACGGCGTGGGTGGACTTTAGATGAACGTGTTTGGCGCGGTAGACCGAACCCATTCCGCCTTTTCCAAGCCTTTGTTCGAGCGTGTACCGTTTGTCCAGCGTGACGCCGCATTTGTTCGATACCATGAGCAGCGAATTGTCGTTTGGACAATAGTTGCTGTCGTCATCAAAGCAAAGTCGGCAATTGGGACACTCCTTCATAAACGGCTTGGGCCTAAATAATACTTGACGCGATCTCGCGGCATTTTTTCGCTATTTCCTTTGGTTATATTTTATGTAGAACTGGTTCACCTCACTCCGGCCGGCGTCCTTTGTTCCAACACCGAGGGCCCCGATCGGATAGGTATTGTTCTGGTCCTCGATGATCCCGATCACGAACGTCCTGCCTGTTTCGCTGTCTTCCAGCCTGACGCGGAATACGTGGCCGCTGCCTGAAATGATCAGATTAAAGTATTTGCGGTTGCTGATGGTCCCGGCATAGGAGCTGATGCTGACCGGCGCAAGCGTTTCGGCCACGCGGCCGTTCTTGACCACGTAGCCGGTGAGCATGTATGGCAGGGCCGAGGCCGAACCTGTCAGTTCGATCAAGTAGTAATTTTTCGCATCTGCGGCCCTGACGACAAATCCAACGGCGCCGTCGTCGAGTGACCGGAGCGTCGTTTTTAGTTCAAAGTCCTTGTAATAGTTGTATCTTTCGTTTTTAAGCAAAGCGACGCCGGGGCCGTTCACGAGCATGCGTTTATTTTCGACCTTCCATCCGGGCGGCAGATCCCATTCGCCAGCGAGCCAGTTGGCCAGAAAATCCTCAGTGCTGGTCGTTCTGGTCAAAACTATCGGCACTTCGTTTCGGCCCGAACGCGTTTCAAGCTTGGCGACCGATGCTTCGGATATGTTTAGTTCGCGGGAAACGGGTTTGTACTCGACATCGGCCGGCCTGACCTCGATCCTGTAATCGCCTTCCTGCATTTGGCCGATCGCGGCCGTGCCGTTCTCGATCGGTACCATGCAGTAACCATCGACGCCCTGGGCGCCCGTTGCCGCGTTCTTTTGCACGCGGGCGTAACGCACTTCGCCTGCTTTTACGTTGGTCGTTACAAATATGTCATACGTTATCGGCGCCAGGTTCACCGGCACGGTCACAAAACTTTGCTGAGCAACAGCGATCTCGGACTCTTCAGTAACATATCCGTCAAGCGAAACGGTGAGCGAGTATTTGCCGGGCGGCACGTTCTCGAGCGTGAGCACTCCGTTCTTATCCGTCTTGCGTTCCTGGCTATACTTGCCGCCGCCCAGCGGTTTTATGGAAACTTCTGCATTTGGCTGCACGGTCGTGATCGCCAGGCCGGAAATACGTTGATAACGCACCTCAGGCACCTTTACTACCTTTATTACCTTCTGGATCCGCACGCGTGTTTTCGGCCTGCCATTACCGGTCTCGTCGATCTGACCGGCCACGCTGCCGGATATGAACACAACCGAGGCGATCGAAAGAATGGTGATCGAGGTTTTATGCGCCCGTGACATATCTATTTAGAAGTACATAAGGAGTGTGATGATCATATTGAACATAACACTCCTTTAATGGCCGAGAAAAGTTCCAGCGGATCAGAACTGATATTTCAAAGCGAGTTGAATCCTTCGCCCAGGCGTGACCGTATCGACCGCACGGCCAAAGCCAGGTGCTTCCAGAAAGCGGACCGGTATGGCAAAGTTTGCCCTGTTCAGGAAGTTAAGGACCTCGACCCGGAATTGCAAATTTTGCCGCTCGGTAAAAAAGAACCGCTTTGAAAAGGCGAAGTCCAGATCAACGAGCGACCTGCCGCGGAAGCTGTTGCGGGCGACCGATCCGCTGGTGCCGACCGGCGCAAGCATTGACTGGAGTTCGGTCGCTGACGAGGCCGAAGAAACAAGCACGGCCGGATCATTGCCGTCGTTGGCAGCTATCAATGACGTGTTATCGAGCCGGTCGGTCAAATTGCCGTCCAAATTCACGTCAAAAATACTGTTAACTGTGAACGGCTGTCCCGTTCGAACGCGGCCGGCGCTTGCAAACTGCCACCCGCCAAGGAACGCCCGCGTAGGTGCCGAAGCGTTTTGAAGGCGTGGAAGGTCGTAAACCACGGAATAGGAAACCTTATGCCGGGCGTCAAAATTCGACGGGCCGTATTCGCCGCCAAACGTCAGGCTGTTCTGCGGCAGCGCAGGCGATCCCGCAAGGTCGAAAACATCCGAGACATCGTCCTTCGCATTGCCGAGCGTGTAATTTGCCTGATACTGCAGCCCGCGTGAAAGTCGCCCGCGGACCTGGAACTGCAGCGAGTGATACTGCGAGCGGCCGGTCGTTTCAAACTGCATTATCGGCCCGACATTGTTTGCCGCACCGGAACCGTTGCTTGGCCGCCCCTGGCCCGCAAGCAACGCCGCAAGCGACGACGACGGATCGTAGCTAAAACCGCGAAGGGTCGGCACGCTCGAAAAGTACGGCGGCGCGTTCGGAACGCTTGTATCGAACGACAGCAGGCTGAGTTCGTTTACGCGCAGGATGTAATTGCTTCCCAAATTCGGCGTTGTGAACCGCAGCAGATTGCGGCCTGTCGTGCCGACATACGAGATGGAAAGAAACGTGTTGCTGTGCCCAAGCTGCTGTTCGACGCCAACAAAATATTGATGCGCCAGCGGAGAATCAAGTTCGTGAGCCGGCAGTGTCGCGCCGAAGGGCGACCCCGATCGAATGCTGCCTGGCGAACCCGTTTGATTAAGCGGGAACAGTGTTGACAGCACGGACAGAGGTACGCCGTTGCTCGACCCGATGTTCGATGTGTTCAGCGTGCCGGGCACGACCGCGGGCACCTGCGGATTGTTGGGCGGCGTCAGCAGGTTGAACACGAATCCGTTATTGTTCGGCGACAGCGTAAACGGGCAAAATGCATCCGAGATCCTGAACAGATAGCAGGGAAGCCCGCCGCCGAAATTGACGGTCGTAAACGTCGGGTAAACGTTGCGGGATTGGCTGACGACCGCCCCGAGTATCTGATCGTAATACAAACCGTACCCGCCGCGGACCACCGTCGATGGCGTGGGCGAATACGCGATCCCGAATCTCGGCGCAAGGTTATTCCGGTCGGCCTCGAATATCGAATTACGTCCGTCGATGAACGCCCCAAACCCGGCAACCTGCGGCGGAAGAGCAGCCGCGAACGTGCTTTCTATCTTGTCGTCCGCTTCTTTTGGCGCGGTGTTGTATTCATAACGGAGGCCATAGGACAAGAGCAGATTGGGCCTCACGCGCCAATCGTCCTGTGCGAAGAAATTGAGCTGGTAGTATCGAAGATCTATCTCCGCATTGCTGCCCGGCGCGACCAGGCTCTGGAAATAGCCGGTTGGTGCACCCGCCGCCACCAAATCGAGCGGGCTAATGAAATTACCAAGGTTGAGCGAACCGACAGGCGTCGGCGTCCCAACGACGCCGCCCTGCGACAGCACAGTTTCGGTTACGGGAATTGCTCCGCCGGTAAAGTTGGGCGCGCCGTAAAATGTCACGACCGGCCGTGCGTTTCTTGGCAGATCGCTTTGCAGCTGGGTGTGCCTTATGTCGGTACCAAAGGCGAAATTGTGCCCTTTGAACGCGCTTGAACGAAGCGTGTCCGCAAATTGCAGCGTATTATTAACGCGCCCTTGGGGGAAATTGAAAACGTCAACGCCAACAGGACTAAAACCGCCGATGATAACTTGCCCTATCGCGCCAAGTTTCGGCTCGGTCGCGGGATCGATGGTCCGATAATCAACGACACTGCCCGAACCGGGAACGGTATTGTTCGAAAGTGACGGCGCATTAAGCAGAAATGCGTTCTGTCCGCCGAATGCGGAACTGGGCACCATGAAACTTGTGTCTCGGACCTCGTCAAACCTTAGCCGCGTGCGGCCCCACGAAAATCGCAAAAGATTTGTCAGCGTGTCCGAAACGTCGCCGGTCAGATATGTCGAAAAATTATCTGTCCGGACCCGCGGTTTCAAACCAGAAAAGATGGCTCCGCCGGTTACCGGCAGTTCCTTCGAATCATTTGTAAAATTGTAGCGTGCCGTCAGTGTCTGCAACCGGCTGCCGAACATCGAAAAATAATGATCGACCTTGCCGGAAAGCACCAGGCCTCGACCGTCCGCCGACAGCAATTGGGTCAATGTATTGCGTCCATAAACGCCGTTCGGATCGTTCGGGAAAGGGAACAGGCTAAAGATCAGATTGCCCGATTCGGTTGTCGGCCGGAGCAGTCGTTGAGTGGCACCGATAGTTGTGATGCCCGTTGCCCCACTGTTCAAAAAGCCGCGCTGCTCGACGGTCGGCACGGCGAAATGTGATTCGCGTGTTGCGTTGAGAACCTGGCCTTCTGCGGAGACGAAGAAGAACGTTTTCTCTTTTACTAACGGCCCGCCGAGGACACCGCCGCCCTGAAACAACGTTAGCGAATCCTGATGGGCCGCCGGGTTTTGCACGGTCAAAGGAGCACCGTCAAGTTGTACCGGACGCCCGCCGGCCGTCAAAGGCGTCGGAGATGCGTCGCCCTTAAAATCAAAAAAGTTCCGGGCGTTCAATTTATCCGAATTGAAGAAACCATAGATGGTGCCATGGAATTCGCTCGTGCCCGACTTTGAGACGACATTCACCTGGCCGCCCATGTTCCTGCCGTATTGGGCCGGAGCAAGCAGCGTGATTATTTGAAATTCCTTTACCGATTCGATCGGCTGAGGCACAAGCGAGAGGAAGCCCTGCCGCCGGACGCCGATGTCCTCATCGTTGTTGTCCGAACCATCGACCATGAAATTGTTGCTTCGTGAATTAAGTCCGTTCACCGAGAATTGCCCCGATGTGCCGACCCCGGGCCCAACGCCCGGTCCGACCGAGCTTCCGATCGGTTCTGGTGCCGCTGTCACGCCGGGGACAAGCAAGGCCAATTGGTCAAACGATCTGATCAGAGTTTTACCGCCAAGCGGGATAGAACGGACCTCAGTTTCGGTGAACGATGCTCCCCGCTGGGTTTCCAATGGAATACCGGCCAGGGTGTCTGTCGAGATAGGCGGTTGCGGTGTGGATGTCGGGTTCACGTTGGCCGCGGTCGTACTTCTTTGAAGCACCTGCGGCGGAATAAAGTCGTTGAACATCCCAAGCGAGGCCTTTTCGTACCTGATCGATCTATCTGCATAACCGTCAAGCGAGATAACGATGTTATAGCTGCCCGGTGGAATATCGGGCCTGACAAAATAGCCCTCGCTGTTTGTGATCGCGGTCCCGATCGGGACCTGCGTGTCCGCGCTTACGATCCTTACGCGGGCATTGACCGCAGGCGTTTTGTTATTATCAATGTAAACGAATCCCTGCAGTCCGGCGGTGACGTTGCTCTGGCCATAGGCCGCCGATACGAACAAGGCCGTTCCGATGATCAACAACGCGAGCGGCTTGAGAATGAAATATATTTGCGGATTGTGAACTGTTCCTCGATTCCTCATTTTGATCCCCTTCGACTGGTTCGACACCGTAACGGGCCGATAATTTACGCGCAAGCATCAAACGGGTGAGGTCGTATTGTGCGTCCGCCGATCCTGTGCGCCCACTCAGGTCAACAATGCTGGCAAAGGCCACCCCTTGGCTTTTTTCAAGATCGCTGTAGGACCTTATTCTAAGCCAGGCTCAAGCCAGCCCGAGTAGAGCGTATAGAAAATAACAACGTCGCATCTATGCGAGCCTGATCGGATCGATCAGCCGCAGAATAGATGCGGATATTCTAAGACGCTTCGGTTCCGAACTTAGGACGGAGTGTTGTGGAAAAATTTGCGGAGGAATGAGAAGAAAGTT
>CAUJFK010000074.1 GCA_963169175.1 Acidobacteriota bacterium
ATGTTTTTACACTCGGTAGCAAAAAAAGTTGTTGATAACCCTATTGTAACAAACGTTTGCCTGGCTGCCTGAACCTGCCTGGGTACCTGGTGTTTCAAATTTGGATGACAAAAAAGTACACCTGATGCGTGAATTTCGGTCAAATTGCGTCAAACCCGTAGCCGCGGATCTCTTGTCCTAAGGGTTAAGTGCAGTGTTTTCAACGCATATGTAACTGGCACACAATTTGCTATTTTCTATATTCAGGGAGCTAGACGACGCTGCCGAATGCCGAAAAGGAGGAGTGTTATGATGACCACGTTGGAAAGGATATTGAAGCCGATCAAAGCTGCTGATGCCGCAAAGGAGCACTTTACTTTTCGGGTCCAGGATGGCGTTGAGATCTACGAGAGCGAATATGTTCGTGCAACAAAAATTTCGCGGGCCTCAAATGCTGTGTCCTTGCCGCGGCTGGTTGTTGAAGAGGAAGGTGAGGCTGCTCCCGCATTGCTCTTTACCAAAAAACGGTCTGAACTCCGCGAGATTCTCCACCGGTTAAATATAGTGACCGTCTGAACACGATCTGATCGAGGGCGGGTCAGTTTGCCCGTCGCTTGCAAAAATCAAGGCTGCAGGACGAAAATTTTCCTGCAGCCTGGCTTTTTTTGATCCTGCGATCATGCCTCGAAGGGTATCTCGGCGTTTTGGAGGACACTGACCTCATTGCGCGAGACGCGCTCAAGCAACTTCGGATCGTCGAACATTTTCAACAGTCCGTGAACCGTCGCGTATCGTGGCTCTTCCGAAAGCGTAACCGGAAGATTGATAAAATTACGAAGATATTTATCGATCCCTTCCAGCAGAGCTCCGCCGCCGGTCAGGATAACGCCGCGGTCATAGATATCGGCCGCAACCTCGGGGCGAAGTTCGGTCAATGTCTCACGGATCATCTCGGCTATTCGGCGGACGATCGATTCAACGATCGGGTAAACCTCGCCTGTTGTTATCTCGACTGCAGCCGGGCTTCCGGTTTGTACGTCACGGCCCCGGACCTCGATCGTTTTCGTTATGTCCTCAGGCAGATATGCGGAGGCAAATGTGGTCTTAAGGAATTCGATCGTTTCTTCGCCGACCTGCAGTCCGCGGTGACGACGCAAATGGGTCGCAAGCACTTCGTTTATCGCACTGCTGCCGTAACGTTCGGAGGTCGATGTTATTACATTGCCCTTAGCGACGACCGCAATGTTGGTCGTCGCGGCCCCTATGTCGATGATCGCCGAAGCGCGTTTATCCGTCGATAAAACACCCGCACCAAAAGCAGCCGCAAGTGCCTCTTCCATCATGAAGACCTTGCCGATATGCGATTCTTCGGCCGCATTCAGCAAAGCACGCTGTTCGACCTGAGTAACGTCGGAGACCATGCTCATTACTGCCTGGAGCGAAAGATTAGAGCCGCCGGTGCGCGCCTTTTTTACAAAATGCGCGAGCATCTTTTTGGTCCGCTCAAAATCGCCGACAACACCGCCGATCAGCGGCGCACGCACCACCACATCGCGGCCTTCGCGGCCGGCCATGTCGCCCGCCTCCTGTCCGAACGCAACTATTTCCTCGCTTATTTCATTTATCGCAACCAATGACGGCTCATCCAGAACAACACCGCGGCCCTTGACCGCAATGATAGTACTGGCGGTACCGAGATCGATCGCCATTGAATCTGTAACGAGTTTCTTAAGGGAGGAAATCCTTAGCATGATTGTAGTTGCTGCACTCAAATTATAGTTCTTTTGCGCGCGGCCTGACAACAAATATTATTTCTAAATTTTCTGCTTGAATTTCCCGGCGTTTTAGCCCCACCTTACTTCCAGGACGTTAACGGGCTGAGTACGATTTTTCACCGTCATCGGTTCGCGGGTATTGACCGGTATTAGATTGCCGCTGGCCGCGGCTGTGGCCTCGCTCATCAGTATCTGGCCGCCCGCCGCATTTGATTCGAGCCTTGAGGCCAGATTGACCGTATCGCCGATGGCCGTGTACTCCGACCGCTTGTTCGAGCCGATATACCCGATGGTTGCTTCCCCGGTATGCAGGCCGATGCCGACCGAGATACTGCCATAACCTTCGGCGCCGAGCTCTGTGTTCAGTTGGCCAAGCCGCTTCTGCATTGTTACGGCGGCCTTCACCGCGTTGAGAGCATCTTCTTCGCCGGCTGTCGGAGCGCCGAATATTGCCATCAACCCGTCGCCGATATATTTATCCAGCGTTCCACCGAATTCAAAAATTATATCGGTCATCACCGAAAAATACCGGTTCAAAAGGTTCACGACCTTTTCAGGTTTTTCCTTTTCGGAAATGGCGGTGAAACCGCGAATATCGGCAAACAGCACCGTAACCTGCTGGTTCACGCCGCCAAGGCGAAATGAATTTGGATTTTCAAGAAGCTGCTTTACAACGTATTCCGGCATAAAGCGGCTGTAGTTTGCCCGCGCAACTTCTTCACGGGCAAGCCGTTTGTGGGCCTTTACGGTTTCGACCGTAACCGCTGTTTGGGCAGCGACGGCGCTGATCATTTCAAGATGGTCTGCCGTAAATGTCGCGAACGGATCAAGCCGGTCAGCATAGAGAACACCGTGAACGTTCGATTCTGTTATCAGTGGTGCACAGATCGTCGATCTAACGCCTTGCGAAACTATAGAATCCGACCCGAGGAAAAGCTCGTCCGTTTTTGCGTCCTGCGACAAGACCGCCACCTTCTCACGCATCACTTTTAACGTGATCGTCCGGCTAATGGTCAGGTTTGACGTAAGCTTATCTGTATTTTCATCGCGCGTTCTTACTGCGATCGGGAACAGGCTGTAATCCAGTATTTTTCCGTCAACCGTCTCGTCTGCGATCAAAGCCACGACACGGTCTGCCGGCGTGCCGCGAAAGATAAGGTCAGTCGCCTTTTCAAAAATTTGCTTGAGGTCGAATACCGTGCCGATCGATCTGCTCATTTCGTAGAGCAGTTCGAGCATCTTGGCCTTTCGGCGAAGGTCCTTTATTTCTTCCGGAGTAGCGGCCGCGGTTTCGATCGAAAGATGGCTCTGGCGGCCGATTATCTCGTTTGCCGAGATCTGCACCTGTGTGTGCCCAAGCGGTTTATCGTCAAAATTGACGCCTTCGGTCGTCACCTCGACGCTGCCCGAATCGAGATGGTCACCCGAGATCGACCTTCTTATCAGTTCCGGCAGCAGCCCGCTCGGGTTGGGCGCCGTGAGGGCCGTGAACTCAAGCCGGCTTTCGCCAATTATGACCGCATCGCCCGATTCGAGAACTTTTTCGAGCATAGGCGAACCATTGACAAAAACATGGTTCACACTGCGCACAAGCTCACCGTTCTCAAGATAGCCGTCAACTACCGTAAACCGGCCGTTGTCGGAAATGACACGGGCATGCTTTCGCGACGCACGGCGGTCGTTAAGGACAATATCATTGTCCTTTGCACGCCCAATCGAATAAGTTGCCCCAGGTTCAAGCGTTAACTCCCAGAGGCGTCCGTTCGGTTCGGTTATTTTTAGTAAAGCAGACACAGCAGTGCTAATTGTAAAGGCTAAATCCGAAATGGTAAATTGGCCCCGGGCCTATTCCGGGCCGACTATGATATACCTCGATAATAACGCCACTACACGCATCGCACCCGAGGTTTTGGATGCGATGATGCCGTTTATGGCCGAAGCCTACGGCAATCCTTCGTCCGCACACACGTTTGGACGCAC
>CAUJFK010000075.1 GCA_963169175.1 Acidobacteriota bacterium
CTTGGGACCTTAACCCGCATATCGCTGCCATAAACCGAACATTTGCGGTCACGGATCTTGCTGACAATGAGGTGGATGAGATTTGTACAGGTCTGATTGTGCCGCCTGCCTGCGCCAGCCATCGCAAATATCTCGCCATTGAAATACTCATGCTTGTCTAAAGCATCTCGCTCGAAGGCAAGATATTCCTCTGGCGAAACAAATTTTGGCTTTTTGTGAGCAAGTCCCATCCTGTTTAATTTACCACAGGTTCACGCCCGCCTAGACGCTTAATGCATTCCGCTGTATCTCGAACAACTTGTTGATCCCGATCTCGGCCAGCGCCAGCATCTCGTCCATTTGCTCACGCGAAAATGGTTCGCGTTCCGCCGTTCCCTGAAGCTCGATAAATTTTCCGGCACCGGTGCATACGATGTTCATATCCACATCGGCGTTCGAATCTTCGGCGTATGCAAGGTCCAGTATCGAATTTCCTTCAATTATCCCAACGCTGACGGCCGCAACCTCGCTGAGGATGGGCGAGGTTTTGATCGCGCCCTGTTTCATAAGTTTGCGGCACGCAAGCGCAAGAGCGACGTAAGCGCCCGTGATCGAAGCGCAGCGCGTTCCGCCGTCGGCCTGTATCACATCGCAATCAAGCGTGACCTGTCGCTCGCCAAGCAGTGAAGTATCGACAACGGCACGAAGGCTGCGGCCGATCAGACGCTGTATCTCTTGAGAACGGCCCGACGGACGCATCGTTTCGCGTTGTGTCCGCGTACTCGTTGCCCGCGGCAGCATTGCGTATTCAGCGGTCACCCATCCAACACCCTTGTTTCGAAGAAAGAACGGTACCCGGTCCTCGACCGACGCCGTGCAGATCACCTTCGTCCCGCCAACCTCGATCAAAGCAGAACCTTCGGCATAAGGCGAAATATTTGTGGTTATTTTGGTATTCCTAAGCTGGTCAAACGACCGCCCGTCCAATCTGATATAAGTCATAATCTACCGTAGAGGATGTCTGAAAAGTACCCATGAAATGCGCGCTCTGGACGCCGAACCTTCTTCATCTTGTTCATCTTCTTCGTTATTCTTCTTCAGCTTCTTTCAGTGGTAAAGAGCTACCAACCACCGAAAGAAGATGAAGAAAATCTGAATTTTGGAAACAAGAAACGTCATATCAGAGCTATTTGAGAGCTTTTCAGATAGCCTCCGTGGCTAACCTCCAATGCCAAGCCCATCGCCCCCGTAAACTTCGACCGCCTCGATCCGCGAAGGCGGCGAACCCAAAAATCTTTCGGCTACGCGTGCAAACCTGTCCGCTGCATCCGTGACGTAAAAATGATCAAGATCATCGCACAGCCGGCGTGGGCCCTCGATCGTCTCGTCACTTGCCAGCCCTCGATCAGCAAGCATCGATGCCACTTCGTCCGCGGCGGCCTCGCCGGAATCGATGAGTTTAACACTTTCACCGACGATCTGGCCGATCACATCGCGTAAGATCGGATAATGCGTACAACCGAGAACAAGGGCGTCCGGCTCAAATTCGATGATCGGTGCAAGGTGCTTCCGGGCTATCGTGAACGTCTCCGGCTCACTTATCCAGTTCTCTTCCGCAAGCGGTACAAACAGCGGACACGCTGCCTGAAGCACGCTTGCCGATCCGGATGCGCGCCGGATCGCCTCAAAATAGGCGTTGCTGGCCACGGTTGCTTCGGTCGCTATAACGCCGATCTTAGGCTCCGAATTCCCTTTGGTTACTTCCACAGCCTTCCTTGCCCCCGGCCCGATTACGCCAACGACATCCAGACCTATCCGTTGACGGATCTGCGGCAGGGCAAGGGCCGATGCGGTGTTACAGGCGACGACCAGGGCCTTGATCCCTAACGAAGCAAGAAAAAGCGAGTTCTCGATCGCATATCGCTCGACCGTTTCAAGCGATTTTGTCCCATAAGGTACACGAGCAGTATCGCCAAGATAAACAAAACGCTCGTTCGGCAGCCGGTCATGCAGCGCGCGGTAAACCGTCAGGCCGCCAACGCCCGAATCAAAAATGCCGATCGGCCTATCTTTCATAGTTCGAAGTACAATAAGTGCAAGAATAGCCGCTTTGGCTATCTGCGGCTAGCTCGCTTGTCCGAATTATTTCATTCGCTCGCCCTGTCTCAGCAAATGAGCTATTGATGGATAGTGTCCTGATCTTGACGTGCGTGACGGAGGCTGCCTACTTTGCGTTTCTTTGCGATCTTAGCGGCTTTGCGTGAAACCGGGTTTTATGTCACGCCAACTCGCAAGGCACGCAAACAGACGCTAAGTAAAATTCACCAGCACCGCAAGATCTGGTCGCTGCCAATGTATGTAAAAGGCCGAACTTTTCGCTATGCAATGACGTTGAGAATATATTATAAAGTAAGGCTATGATTTGTCCTCAGTGCGGCTCGACGCAACCCGATGACCTGAAGTTCTGCAAATCCTGCGGAGCAAACCTGTCTGCCCTTCGCCAGATATTGGCGAGCCGGGATCCGAGCGATAAATTCGATTGGAGCAAAACGTGGGTCGCCGAAATGTTTCAGGGCAGCGAACAGGCAGTTCGACGGGCCGCCGAACTGGAACGGCTCCAGGGCAAAACTCCTGAAACCAAAAGACGAAATGAGATAAAGGCCGGCGTGATCACCGCAAGCATCGGCGCGGCATTGATGGTCTTTCTCTTTGCCCTGATGGGCGGCATCATCGCCAGCGGCCGAGTATCAGACGCTGAGGCGGCTATCCTGAGCCGAATTTGGCTCGCCGGGTTGATCCCGCTGTTCATCGGCCTTGCCCTCATAATAAACGGGACATTTATCAGCAAAAAAGGTTCCCCGTCAAATATTCACCAAACTGACACCGACAAGCGACCCGTTGGCTCGGAGACCGTTGCCGATCTTTTACCGCCCGCTGAAACAAACCAACTCCGCGCCGGCGTACCGTTCAGCGTGACCGATGAAACTACCCAGCATTTAAAGGAACCCCTGGAACGAAAGGCAAAAGCAAAACATTCGGACTAAGTCGTGCCTGATTATGTTAGATCAATAAAAGCCATCTCTGGCAAAGAGAGGACAGGCTGTTGACCCGCTGTCGATCCAGCCTGCCCGAAACTTTGTCGAGTTCGATCAACCGCGGCGCCGGACTATCTTCTTTCGTAACCTTTTCTCAATTGTTCGCAGCCGCGCATTCAAACCGATGTTTTGCTTCCGCAAAGTTTCGATCTGTTTCTGCTGATGTTGGATCTGCTCCTGCTGCTCCTTGACCGCGTTGATCAAGACCATCGCGATCTGGTCATATTTGACGCCCTCGATCTCGTTACTGCGGTTGTACGTCACTAACAGCGGTTCGATCTCCGCGACTTCTTCGGCGATCAGGCCGAGATCGTGTTCCCCTCGTTCTATCCAGTCGAATGTAACGGGCCGGAACAGTTTGACCAGATCCAATCCGCGATCGAAGAGAGCGACATTTTCTTTGTAACGGCGGCTTGACGAACACAAGGCGAGGACCTGGCCGCTCCTGCAGACCTGTGTGGCGGTCGCGTTCGCAAAAAAGCCGATCGCAACCGAATCGAAGCCGTCACGGCCGAGTTGGACTCGATTACTCGTGCTTACAACCGCACCTGCTCCGATGGCTGTTCCAAAATTGATGGAAGTGAGGCCGCCGATCTGGTTGACCTTCGCGCTTGCTCCCAGCAGCGTATTGAAACTGCTCGCAACACTTGAAGTGATAACAACGTCAGTGTTAAGACCGATGAAGGTGTTGTTATTACCGCTCGACTGAGTATTTCCACCCGCTCCGGACCCGAAGAACGAATTTCGGCTCCCGGTCGCAATAGCTCCTGCCGATTCACCGAACGCGGCGTTATCGCTGCCGCCGACGTTGCTATTGCCCGCAAAGAAGCCGAAGTAGGCGTTACTGCTCCCGGTCGTATTTTGCCGACCGGCGAATGACCCAAAGAAGGAATTGCTGTCCCCTGTGGTGGTGGCCTCACCGGCAATCCTTCCAGCAAATGAATTATTGATGCCCGATGGGTTTGCCGCTCCGGCTCCTGGCCCAACAAACAGATTTGATGCGTTTCCGGCCAGCATACGAGTGCCGCCTATGTTGAATTGAGTGGTCGCGTTCACGATATTCCCTCGCAGCGTGCCCTGCGCACTGCCGTCGCCGCTAATGCTGAAATTAGTGGACAGCTGCGTAGTTGTTTGGTTGCGTATGTAGTGGGCACTGCCTGCGGGGATGTCTGTGGCCGCAAGTGGGCCGCTTGCCCACGTCGCGCCGTTGCTGCGCAGGAAGTTTCCCGGCGCCCCGGCTGCATTCAGCCCCGTGCCGCCGTTGGTTGTGGGCACGGTACCTAGCGAGATATTCGGTGTCGTCGTCCCGTTTGTGACCGACAGCGGAGCACTTGCGGTCACATCAGTGACGGTCCCGCTCGAAGTGTCGTCGCCTTTCAGCGCGATTATGGTCCAGTCCGCTCCTTCCACCGGCTGTACGTTTACGTTTGCCTGTTTCGCACGCCACGATGAACCCTGAAAGCTGACCGCGTCGTCGGGCACGTAATTCGTCGCCGCGCTCCACGCGTCTTTCCAGTTCAAGCCTCGCTCACCCTGCGGTCCGACCGGGCCTTGGGGGCCAGCCGGGCCCTGCGGGCCTTGCGTTCCTGTCGGTCCCGTGGCTCCTGTATTACCGGTCGTGCCTTGCTGCCCCGCAGGCCCTTGAGGGCCTTGAGGTCCTGGCGCACCGTTCGCTCCGGTTGGACCTGGTGTTCCTTGGGGGCCCTGCGTGCCCGCGGGTCCCTGGGAGCCCTGCGGACCTTGAGTTCCTTGAGGTCCCGTTGGGCCTTGTGGCCCTTCTGGTCCGGGTGGCCCCTGGCCGCCGGAACCACCGGCGCGCTGGATATTGAGCTTAGCCTCGTGGCTCGTATTTTCGTTCTCCTTGCTGTCGAAATGTGCATTCAGTCCGTTTCGAGCGACCAGGATCAATCCGTAATTTGGGAGGCCGCCGGTTCCTTCGCCGTCGCTACCCAACCATTGCTGGACGGCCGCAGTCACGTCGAGTACAAGGAATTGCCCTTTTTTGTCTGCCTGTATGGGAACATTTGCCTGCACAAGGGCGCCCGTCGGAGGGGCATTGCCCGACTTCAACGTTTTTTCATTCCAATTTCCCCCCGCGAAAAAAACATCGAGGGCTCCGGCCGTTGTCACGTTGTTGATAAACAACTTGACTGTCGCCTTCTCGATCGTTGGGCCAGCTGTTCCAACCGGCAAAACCGGCGTCAGCCGATACTTTAAGTAAACCCGGCTCTCCGATGATATCTTCAGTTTTTCGCTCGAACCGCAACCGCTCCACGACGACTCAGTCATCGGATCCTTCGCCGAATAGTCATCATGATCATCGTGGTCATCATCGTCCGACCAGCATATGATGCTCGCGTCGTCGGTCAACGGCGCCTGTGCCGCCACGAGGCCGGCGGCTGAGATGATAAGCAGCAGAAGTATCTGCAACCGAAACAGTGTGTACAAACCCTTAACCGTATATTTCATAATAAATCCCTCCAATAGAAACTGCGCGTGCGGGCCAACCACAGGCTGCAGTGCTAGCATTGTTGCCGGATCCGGCCCGGTCGGTATGACATCGCCTATCTCAAACGCGAATGATCACTACTTTCGAATCGCTGGCAAAAGCATGCCGATCAAAACGGCGATGATGGCAATGACGACCAGATTCTCGCCTTCGCCGGACGAAACAGTGATCGTCGCGCTGCCCTCTCCTCTTCGTAAGGACCTAGCCTCGATCGTGACGCACATGCCTACCATCTCAGCGCTTCGGGACGCAACAACTTCTCCATCGAATGTGTAGAGTTTGCCGCTTTTCGTCACGGAGTTTATCTGGATCTGAGAATTAACCTCCGGGTACACATCGTCGCGGATCGTTCCCACGCCCGTCCCGCCAACCTTCGCCCGGACCTCGAACGTGAAGCAAGCCTGTCCGAAAACGCCCGGCAGGTCGCGATTCCAGGCACAGCCGTGGATATAGATGGGATCCTGCTGATTGCTCGCCCCTTCGTCGTCACCTTTTTGCGCGGCAGCCGCTACCGGAACCGATGCGGCTACAAGTGTTGCGGCAGCCGACTTCAAAAAATTCCTTCTGTTATTTGCATTCCTCTTTTCCATTTCGTTGATCTCCTTTTATTTCGTGACCAGGAAATTCCCCGCCGCTGCCCACTAACCATCCGGCTCCCATACATGAAAAAATATGCAGACGGCAAATGCTCCTGTGTTAATATCACCGGTGAATATTCATTGCGGAGTCTAGGCGGAGGTCGGTCTTAATGTCTTGAGAAACGCCTAAGATTTTTTCGAGAATTTTCTTAGAGGGTCTATGTCGCCTCAAACAAAGGACTTTTACGAGTTCGGTGATTTCCGGATCGATCTCTCGGAAAAGGTGCTTCTGCGCGGCGGAAAGGGTGTCCCGATCACCCCGAAGGTTTTCGACACGCTGATGGTCTTTGTCGAGAACCCCGGCCGGCTCATTGCGAAAGATGAGCTGATGGAAAGGCTCTGGAATGAGACTTTTGTTGAGGAAAACAACCTAAGTTTCAACATCATGATGCTTCGCAAGGCGCTCGGCGACAGCGCCGCCGAACCGCGATACATCGAAACGGTACCAAAACGTGGCTATCGGTTTATTGGCAAAGTTGAACAACGTCACGCGATTGAGGCCGTGCCCGAAAATATTGTCGATAGTCCACTGTCAAATGATCCGAAGGCGGTAGGATCGTTAGGTTCCGTCGGCCTGGCAGCTCGGCCGGAGGCGGCTTATGCCCCCACTCCTCACGAGCGGAAACGCCGTCCCCGCGTTATTTTTGGCGCTTTAATTATCTTTTCACTTGTCGCCCTTGTAGTACTCGCTACTTCCTTTTTCACGTCAAGCGGGGAAACCTACTTCACACGGTTCGACCAGATGAGGGCTCGTTATCTAAGCGTCGAAAAGCTGAGCAATTCGGGAAACATGAGGAGTATGAATTTCTCTCCTGATGGCCGAATGATCGCTTACCTCACCATGGAAGGAGGACGAAGCTCAATATGGCTGCGACAACTTGCGACCGGCAAGACCTCGCTGTTGACGGAGATCGATGAAACGGTTGCATCGATCGGCTTTTCGCAGGACGGAGAATTCATGTATTTCGGCCACGCCCGTCAGGGCGAGCCGCTCACGCTCAGCCGTGTCCCGCTGCTTGGCGGTGCGCCGACACGGGTTTTTTCAGGTCTTCATTCTGATTGGACAATGTCGCCGGACGGGCGACAGATCGCCTACGGACGGAACGTCGAACGCGGTACCGCGTTGATGGTCGCCGACTTGGAAAGCGGAAATGAGCGCGAGTTGTTCGCTATCGACAAACCGCGAAATGCGTTCGGCTTTTCATGGGCCCCGGACGGAGCTTCGATCGCATATTATGTAAGTACAGGCATGTTCGCCGGTGCGACCTATGAGCTATTGGAATTTGATCTTGCTTCGGGTATCGAGAAGCGATTGTCCGTTACAAAATGGGCGTTTCTAGGCAACGTAACTTGGCTGCCTGACCGGAGCGGATTGTTGGCTACCGCCAGACAAAAGGCGGATCCCAAGGCGCAAGTGTGGCTTTTGCCGCTACTCGGTGGTGACGCTCGTCCGATCACAAACTCGGCGTCTGAACTATCCTTGAAAGGCGTATCTGGAGATTTTCGCCGGATACTTGCTCAGGAAGCAACGTTGAACACAAAGATCTACATCGCCGAACGGCGTGATCTTTCCGGTGGGCAGGAACTTGGCGAAGGCGACCTCCACGTTGCGTGGACGCCTGACGGCCAATTGGTTTTTAGCGCCGCAGACGCCTCAACACCTGATATCTGGATCGCTTCGATTGACGGCGGAAGCCGCAAGCAACTGACGATAGATGCTTCGCTGCAGCGGAGCCCGTCAGTCTCACCGGATGGCAAAACTATCGTTTTCGTTTCGACAAAGAACAGGTCACAGAATATTTGGAGAATGAATGCTGATGGCGGCGAGCAGCGTCAGATCACCAGCGGCGATGGCGAAGCCTGGCCCGTGATAACACCAGACGGAGCGTCGGTAGTATTCAACTCAACCAGCACGGGATTCCTTTGGAAGATCCCCATCGAAGGAGGCGATCCGGTCAAACTCAGCGACGAAACGCTGTCGCGCATTGCCCTGGCTCCAGATGGGACAAGATTTGCCGCGTTTGGACGCTCGGGCGACGGCAAGCGCCGACTCGTCATAAAAACATACCCGGAATGTACGACGGTGCGCGATTTTGACGTGGTTGCGGCAAATCCGACGCCGCGTAAGATCGAGTGGACGCGGGACGGACGTTCCCTTATTTACGAGAACGAGGACCTACCACTGGTCGGCAATCTTTGGGAGCAGCCAGTCGACGGCCGCCCGCCTGTTAAACTAACGAATTTTACAGGAGACCGAATATTTGATTTCAGCTTCTCGCCGATCGATGGCAAGCTCGCTATCGTTCGGGGATCCTGGAGCTTCGATGCCGTACTTCTCACGGGCCTTGAATAAACGAATCTAAGGCCTTTCCCGCTGGTCCGGGCGAGCCACAGCCTGACTGTTAAATCAACGGCGGCCGTGCCGTTAGCTCAAGAGAAACAAGGCAGTCATACTGAACCCTTTCGTTAGGAATAAACGCTGAGCCCGACGGCCCACTTCCTTCAATCCAAAATCCGAAATCCAAAATCGAATTGGTGGAGGCGGCGGGAATCGAACCCGCATCCAAAGGTTGCGACCAGTGAAATCTACACGTTTAGCCCGTTTGCTCAGTTCTCATTTTCGGCAAGTAAGCAAGCGGGCGAACCTTGCCGAAAACCAGCCTGGCTAACGATTCGAGACGCGTCCGCAGGCGGTGGACGTGCCCTAGCCTGAACTGGGTTATGCCCTATCGGGTCGCATCAGGCGAACTTCCCGTAAGACATTGCTGGAGCTAAAGTTAATTAGGCAGCAAGAGCTAATTCTTGATTAGCATTTGTGTTTTGCAAGTTTTGTTAACGAGCTCACCTACAAAAAGCCCGACGTGCATCCAAAGATCTATACAAGCCCCTGTCGAAGCCTGTCGCCCCCAAATAAGTTCGACAAACTAAAGTTTGTCGGACAGACCAACAAACTTTAGTTTGTTGACACTAGACAAGGAAAGCCAGTCTACATTATTAAGATGAAAAATGGAACATCGAAGTTGCTGTCTGTCCCGCGGGACTGCTCGGAGCGTCGCTTTTTTGCGCTTGCGCAGGCTGAAGTTGTGATAAAATTCTGTCATTTGCAGGTGTGTGAATGCGCCTTCGGTTCATGATCGGGTCTCTCTTTTTTACGCTGCTGCCGGTGATATCTATCGTTTGCCAGCCGACGCAGCATAGCGCTTCCGATCCTGTAACTATCCAGCAGATACGCTGGGCCCTCAACCACACTCCCGAAATTCCGGACCAGATCCAAAAGACAAACCAGGAACTTATCGCCGCGATTGTATCGCGCGGGGTCAACTTTGTTCTGACGCCTGAGGAAGAATGGGCACTGGCACTTCGCGACGCGAGTGATGAGCTGATAAAAACTATCCGCAACGCAACAGCGCCTGAAGAACGCGTACGGCTTCTCGCGGTCAGAGAACAGGAAGGCCTGTATTACACATTTGTCAACAATTATAGCCGGGAGGATGTAACGAGCAAACGCATTGCGCTCGACGCCGGCAAAGAGTTTGTCCGTAAGTATCGCAATGATGCAAACGTTGCCGAGATCATCTCGTATTTTCAGCGGGCGGTCCCGGCTTTGGAAAGGTCGATCCGTTTCATGACGCCGCGA
>CAUJFK010000076.1 GCA_963169175.1 Acidobacteriota bacterium
GAGAGCACTTTCGCAGACCGGAACGGGAAGTGAAGAGCCCGGACAAAGGCCGACGACAATTGACCCGGACCCGAACTCCGACACCGCATGTCTAAACCGTATCCCCGCGTTGATCCCGAGCAAATGGTGCGCGTACTCAAAGAAACCGGGAACGGTCTCGGTTGCCAGGCGGCGTCCGATCGCTATCAGAAGATGGTCGTAACGAAGTTCACCGTCTATATCATCACCCGTGACGCGGACATTTCGTGACACCGGATCGATAGTGAGCACTTCGCCCTCGATGAAGCGAACCCTACGTTCGTGCAGCGGAGCGACGATATCCGTTCGCAGTTCTTCGGGGAGAAAATCACCGAAGACCAAAGGTACGAGGGCAGGAAAGAAAGTCAGCTTACGGCTTGGCGATACGACCGTTATCTCGTGTTCAGCCGCCGCACCTTCAGAAAGTACTTCTGCTGCCGTAATACCAGCAAACCCTCCACCAAGTATCAGGATCCGAGACATGAATTACCTCCAAAAAATTGATCTGGCAGCATCGACCATCCGCGCAGCCATCACTTGACCACAAGAACAGAACATTGAGCATGACGGACAACCGCGTCAGAAACCGATCCGAGCGTCAGCCTGCCCCAGAAACCGCGTCCGTGCGATCCAACAACTATCAGGTCGGCATTCCATTCGTTGGCCTTGTCTATTATCACCTGCGACGGCCGGCCCAATTCAACTTCGCTTGTGATGTCGGCAAAGGCGTTGGTGCCGATCGCCTTGATCTGGCGGACCGCCTCTTCTGCGGAATGCTCAGCCTTTTCTCTCGCGAATTCCGCAAGCTTGGCGTAGTATTCGCCGGAGAGAGCAAATGGTTCCGCGGCGGCGGGTGTTTGCGGCTCACAGACCGAAACTATCTTAAGAGACCAGTTCGCGGCGGTTCCCGCTAGCTCACAGGCCTTCTGGATCGCCCTTTCGCTGAACTCTGATCCGTCGGTTGCGATAAGTAGCTTCATCGGACTTACCCTCCGTAAATTCTCTTAACAGTAATTCTAACTGCAAATTATGTACCGTCGCCGGGCGAAAATGAAGCGTCGTAAGCACCGGCAATTGGCGGTATGGCAGGAAATTGGCGCGGCTGCGACCGCGAAAAACCTCGCACTCGGAAGCAGTGGCTCCGAAAAAGTTCACATAACCGCCCGCGAGATCGATCGAGCTGTGCATTTTCAGGGCACACGATCTGCTGGGGCGAATGCAGTGTGCGGCTTTTCGGCGAGATTCTTCTTTTCGAGTAGTGTGTTGCCGTTACGTCGAGTTGTTCTGTAGTGATCGGAGTAGATCGTGGCCACGAAATCGACGAAACAAAAACGCGAAAATTCGAAACGAGGTTCGAAGATCGTTTGAGACTTAGTGGCTATTTGCCGGCGGATCGCCACGGCTGCATCGTATAAACCTTTTCCGAGGCCGGCCTATTGCTGGTAGCGGGCATCTCGAGGGTCGCGTTCCACGTTCCGCCATCAAGCCGTTCAAATCGGAATGTGCTGCCTTTTACAAGTCCGCCCGGCAGGGCTGCCGCAGGCACGAATTGCACTGATCGGTCCGTGATGGAACTCGCGGCCGAACGCTGCTCATTCACCGTGTGGCCAAATTCTCCATCCTTAAGCTCGAACCGCGACGTTTCATCAACCTTTGATAGAGACTCGTCAGAATACGTCTCAATGATCATGGTCGTGCCGTCGAATCGGATCCGTTCATAAAAGGGCTTCTGGCCGCCTGTGCCTTTCCAGGTCCCCTCGAGCCATTTGAGCTTGGCGACGTCCGCCTCGGTGAGCTGGTTCGATGGCGTTGCTGCAGGCTTCGGCCCTTCGGCTACGGCTGAGTTTGAATTTGCGGCTGTATTGAGCGGCGAATTTGAACTGGTGTTGCTTATTCCAGAGGAACACCCGCCAGCGGCAGCGATCAGCAAAATAATGAAAGCGATCTTCGAGCTTCTGAACATTTTTCCATTATAGCCAATTTTGATTTTGGCCGCGATGGCGAACCGTAGGCTGCTGAAACTCATCAAAGGTGGAAACTCTTCGGCGTATGGCCACGGGCCGAGGCGGGTGGAATTAATGAAAGATCTTCTGTTATCACTGTCGATCGTGTTGATGTTCGCTGCCGCCGGTTTCGCTCAATCCGGGCGTCGCGTCAAGGATCCCGCACCGTCGTCCAGTCCTTCACCGCCCGTGCTAGGGACAACGACCGGCGGTTTTGGCAGTGAACCGCAGATCGGCTATTCAGAATCGGCCCCGTCGCGCTCCATACCGCTAACACCGAAAGATCGAGGCCGCAAAGCGGAAGGGAAGAACGATCCCAGATCGAAGGACGCCAAAGCAGCAAATAGCACGGTGCCCGCCGCTGAAAGCGATGTAATTCGCGTTGAAACGAATCTTGTGACCATACCCGTCTCGGTTTCCGATCGGGAAGGATTTTACGTCTCCGGCCTTCGGGAGCCGAACTTTAAGATCTTTGAAGATGGCGTAGAACAAAAGATCGAATACTTTGGCACCACCGACAAGCCATTCACCGTCGTCCTTTTGATCGATGTTAGCCCCTCGACATCATACAAGATCGATGAGATTCAGGCAGCGGCGTCGGCCTTTGTTGAGCAGCTTTTGCCGCACGATAAGGTGATGGTCGTCGAGTTCGATTCCTCGGTAAACGTGCTGGCAGAGCCAACCTTGGACCGTGACAAGATCCATAAGGCGATTCGAAAGACAGGCTTTGGCGGCGGCACCTCCTTGTACGAAGCTGTCGAGCGAACGCTGACGAAGTATTTGAATAAGGTCGAAGGCCGGAAGGCTGTGGTTCTGTTCACCGATGGCGTTGACACAACGTCGTGGAGAGCGAGCTACAACAGCACGCTTGAAGACGCTGAAGAATCGGAAGCGGTGGTTTTCCCGATCTACTATAATACTTTTCTACAGAACGCTGGGATCGGCGGAGGCGGTCCGATGAGCACACCGCCGACGCTTGGGCTTCCGGGGTCGATCGGTGTTAAGGCATCACAGCAGATCTCCGAGGACTATACACGCGGCCGGACCTATTTGACCGAACTTGCTGGCGTCACAGGCGGAAAGGTCTTTCGGGCGGAATCGACGCGCGGCGGCCTGACGACGGCGTTTGAGAGTATCGCCGAAGAACTCCGGCGGCAATACGTACTCGGCTACTATCCGGAAAAGCCGGGAACTAATGGTGAACGCAAAACCGTTCGTGTACGGGTGAACCGGCCAAAACTCAGCATTCGGGCACGTGATAGTTACATCGTTGGCAGCCAAATGGCGTCCCCAAAATAGAAGCCATTCGCTTCTGCCTTACGCCATCCGGCGGTAGTACAGGTAACCACACTGCCACTTGCCCGCTGAGTAACGGCAACACATCGGGCCGTTCCAAAACCACAGCTAAACCTCTTTCCCCGCGCAAGCTACTTTGACCCATCCATGCACGGGTACGATAATGGTTGCGGAAGAAGCAAGCCAAATGAGCGTCCCCGAAAAAAGCAAAGGAACCATTCTGGAGGTGATCGCATGCACCGTCGAGGA
>CAUJFK010000077.1 GCA_963169175.1 Acidobacteriota bacterium
AATGGCACGAGGCGTTTGAGAAGATGCATTCTGGGGCGATCGTGAAAGCAGTGCTGCGGCCGGCCTAGGAGATCGTATTCCATGAGACTGAAGGACAAGGTCATCATCGTTACGGGAGGCGCCACCGGCATCGGGCGCGCGATTGCTGAACGCTGCGTGCAGGAGGGCGCGAGCGTGCTCGTTCACGGGCTGGAGACCGCCGATGCCGAGGCTGTGGCGAAGAGCCTCGGTGAAAAAGCGGTGCCGCATGCGGACGATCTTGTGGATCCGGCAAGCCCTGCACGGGTGGCCGCAAGTGCCCTGTGCGCGTTTGGCCGCATCGATGCCGTGGTGAACAACGCTGCGGCGATCGTGCGCAGCAACCTGTCGACCACAACCGCCGAGTTTTTTGACCGGGTCATGGCGATCAATGTGCGCGCCCCGATGCTGTTGATTCAGGCGGCGTTTCCCGAATTGAAACGAAATCGCGGCGTACGCGGGCTGCCGTCTGTCGTAGAAACGGCCACGAATTACCCAGAGGCATGGAAAGGCGGCCTGTGGCGGCCGACGGATATTGCCGAGATCGAGATGACGGCAAGCCGCGCGCTGCTCTCGCTGGCAAGCAAATATCGGGCGCGTTATCTGCGCAATTTTTACGAGCTTGGAAAGGCGAACCTGAAACCGGACAGCGATGTGCCGCAGGCTTACGTCATTCCCGCCGGACAGCCGAATGCCGAGAATGTCGCACGGCTGATCGAGATATTGACGTGGCAGGGAATGGAAGTTTACCGGATGACCGAAGAGCTTTGGATGAAGCACCAACGGTCGGAGTTCCCGCACGAAATGCCGCTGAACAGCTTTCTTGTTTTTACAAACCAGCCGCAGAAGAACAATGTGCTCAGCTTGTTCGAACGGCAGGAATATCCGCACCGGCTATTGCCGAACGGCGAGGCCGAAGTTCCGTACGATGTTGCCGGTTGGACGCTGCCGCTGCAAATGGGTGTGGAAACGCACGAGGTTTGGGAGATCCGCGACCTTGAGCGGAATCGCGGAACGCTTAAAAGAGTGTCTGCGATAAACGATGCACGTGCGGTGCTGAACCTTGCGCGAAGCGCCGCGCCGTTTGATAAAATAGCGGACCCGCTAAAAACAAACCCGCGCATAGGGTTGTATAAACCGTTCACATCATCAATGGACGAAGGCTGGACGCGGCTGGTCTTTGATCAGTTTCAGATACCGTTCAGGTCCGTTTCCAACGACGACTTTCGTAACGGCCGCCTAGATCTGGATGTGATCGTGCTGGCAGCCGACAACGAGAACACCATCCTCCGCGGATTGAGCGCCGATCGATACCCGGCCGAACTTGCCGGCGGCATTGGCGACGCGGGTGTGGCGAATCTGAAAAAGTTTGTCGAGAACGGCGGCAAACTTGTGTGCTTTGACGATTCGTGCGCCCTGGCGATCAAACAGTTCAATTTGCCCGTCCGCAATGTCGTTGCCGGTGTGCGGCGAAGCGAATTCTATAATCCGGGTTCGATCGTCAAACTAAAAGTTGATACACAGGACCCGCTCGGCCGCGGTATGTTTGAAGAAACGCCTGCCTATTTTTCAACCAGTTCGGCATTCGACGTTGGGCAGGACGGCGGCCTGTCCTTCAGGGTGGCGGCACGATATGCGGAGAAAGACGCTCTAATGTCCGGCTGGATGCTTGGCGAAAAGCACATAAACGGCAAGGCGGCCCTGGTAGAAGTACAATACGGCAAAGGCAAGATAGTGCTGTTCGCCTTTCGCCCACAGCACCGCGGGCAGACCTGGGGGACGTTTCGGTTTATCTTTAATGCACTGGAAAAATATTGAATCGGCTGGAGTAATCGAATATGATTTATTTCAAGCGATTCTTTCCCCCGATCGAAGATATTGAAGTTATCGCGCGGCGATTTTCTATTCGCGACCTTGAGAGGCTGAGACGTGACTATGGCGGCAGGACTGGCGAAAGCTGAAAGGAGAAGCGAGCATCGAATTGTTAGATGGATCGGTTCGAATCGCCGAGTTGCACTGGTACGAATGTCATGGCGTTGGCAAGCGTGAAATGAAGATCAAGCGCCTCCTGGATTAGACATATGGATATCAGAGGGTTTGTGATCTGTCTTGAGAATGACGACTATCCAGCGTCGCTGGAACTACGTAAGATCTATCCGGTTGTCGGCCCGTACCAGAATGATCCGGTCGGTTATCTTCGTATAATCGACGAAAGCGGTGAAGATTATATCTATCCGGCGAAATGGTTTGAATCAGTCAGCCTTGGAACAAAGCTTGAAGAAAAGCTCTTGCTCGCAGTTTCAACTTAGCAGAAAGTATTTTTGGAGTATTCCGTAGTTGCCCATATTCGCCCTCCCGCCTGTCCCCATTGTGGCAGGACGTGCTATGAAACAATCTTCCGTCGTAAAGAGAAAGCTGTTCACATTTTCCGCTCTACGTTCTATCATTGGAGTATGGTTCTTCGGGCCTTTGGATCATTCGTTCTAATTCTCACTCTATTCATCATGCTTCCGGCATACGACGGTACGGGCTATTTTATTTTGCGCCAGGAACCGCTGATCCGTATTGGGCTTTCGACGAACGCGAGTTCTGTTTCGATCACAACCACGGATTCGCAACTTGTCGCTTACTCGCCCGAGGAGGCGAGCCGGTATCTTGCGACGAACCGCATTTCGGTCTCGGCCCGTGCCTATCGGCCGCCGGAGGTGGCGAATTACCGGTTTGAGATCCAGAACATCGAGACCGCTGCCGAGGCTGCGGACATCGCAAAGGATGTGCGGGAAACGACCGAACAGTCGGCGATAACAAGTATCGACCCGGCAACGAATAAATGGAAGGTTTGGATAGGCGGCGTATTCGAAACGGCGGAAGAGGCCGATGCATTTAAGGCGGTTCTTGACGAAAAAGGCTTTGAAGAAGCGGTCAAGGTGGTCGAGAAAAAGACCGTCATCTCTGACGATGCGATCGCTCTTTCTCAACAGGTGCGAGCGGCCGGAAAATCGCAGGTCCGCAGCCTGATAAAGCCGATCGGCGACACTCAGCCACTGATCGGGCCGCCGTCGGTGGACCCGAATTTGCGCGAGGTTATAGTCAACGGGGCGAGCGAAACCGCCAAATATTCATCATTGAAATCGGTATCGTTCGGGTCGATGAACGAGCGGGCAAATCCTGTGCGTTATAACGGCAAGGCCTATCGCGGACGCATCGAAGTTTTTGTGAATTCGCGCGGCACGCTGAATGTGGTCAATGTTGTGCCGCTTGAGGAATATTTGCTCGGCGTTGTGCCGTCAGAGCTTTCGCTACCGCAGCTTGAGGCGCAAAAGGCGCAGGCGATAGCGGCGCGGACCTATGCGGTCGCGAATATCAACGGCTACGGCACACAGGGTTTCGATATGGTGCCGACGGTTTGGTCGCAGGTTTACAAGGGCGTTTCGATCGAGACCAAAATGGGTACGCAGGCCGTGCGTGAGACCGCCGGGTTGATAGCAACGTACGGCGGCAAGCCGATCATGGCTTATTTTACCTCGACCTGCGGCGGGCGGACGGAAGATTCAGAGAATGTTTTTGATCACGCCGAGCCGTATCTTCGCGGCGTCGAATGCTCGCTCGAAGGGCATAAACATTTTGATCCGTTCACCATCAAAACGACCAGAAAACCGGCAAAGCTGCGAAACGATGCAAATCTGGAATTGGTTCGGCTGATGTCGCTTTTTGCGGCAAATGGATTTTCGCTGACGGCGCCGGAAATGACCGACGACTGGTTTGATGAAATGCCGGCGGTGAGCGAGCTTTCGAGCTGGCTGAATCAGCTTGCCGTAAAATTTGGAAAACCGCTGCCGCCGGTAACAAAGGCAACGGGCTATCCGCTTGAACTTTCCCGTATTTTGGCAGGTTTTCTATATTCGCCGACGGAGGCGGATACGCTGTTGACCGAATCGGACATCAATTATCAGCTTGCGTTTGACGATGCCGCCGAAGTTCCGCGCGAACGCCGGGCAGAGCTTGCGATGCTTTTGCGCGACGGCTATTTCATTCTGCATCCTGACCTGACATTGAAGCCGACAAAGGCATTGTCGCGGGCGCAATTGCTGCGGCTGTTCAGGCAGATTTACGAAAAGAAAAAATGGATGCCCGATCTGCAGAGCGGCGTAACAAAGGCAAGTGTTGACGGAAAGCTTGTATTAAAGTCAGGCCGCGCGGACAGGCAGTTGGCGATAAGGCCGGACGTTTTTCTCTTTCGCGAATTTGGCGCGTCAATTTATCCGGTAAAGGAAGCGGCGCTGGTCGGTGGTGAGAATGTGCGCTATCAAACCGACAGCACCGGAGCCGTTTCATATCTTGAGATCGAGCCGACCGATTCGCCGACCGTTGCCGAGAATATGTCGCCGTTTACAAACTGGACGGCTACCTTGAGCGCCGGAGCAGTGCAATCACGGCTTTCAAGATACGTCCGCGGCATCGGCGCGCTGTACGACGTAAATGTTACCATGCGTGGTTATTCGCGTCGGGCGGTCGAGCTTGAGATCGTCGGCTCGAACGGCGTGAAAACGCTGAAAGGCGGAAAGATCAGATCGGCCTTGCGGTTGCGGGAACAGCTTTTTGTTTTGGACAAACGGTATTCCGGAACAACGGCCGTCAGCTACACATTCACCGGCCGCGGCTGGGGCCACGGTGTCGGCATGTGCCAATACGGCGCCTACGGCCTCGCCAAAATGGGCGTCAAGGCCGAGGACATCGTCAAGCACTATTACACTGGCGTTGATGTGACAAAGGCGTACTGAATCCGACAAACTGGAATTTTACCCGAAAGCCCGCGAGAGCTTCGCGAGCTTTCGGGTAGAGCGATCACAACCCTCTGGCGCCGGGTCCAAGGCCGAATCGCGGCTTCGGGTCGCTGCCCTTTAGGACGTGTGCGGCAAAGCTCGCATAGCTGCTTGGATTAAAGATCGAATCATTTGCGCCCTGCTTGTCATATCGAGCATCAAACTCCGATATGTGTACGCTAACGTCGTCACCTGATTTCTGTTCTACATCTACCGCGTGAAAGCCCTCGTGAATCAAAACGGCCGCTCGGGAGTTTCGCCCGATCGCCGCGGCCTCCGAATTGGTAAAGTTTCTGAAATGCGAACCATAAATTACCGTTCCGCTGTTCAGGACGGCCGCAGCCGCAACGGGGTTGCCGTCTCTGTCAACGGGCGCACCGTCTGTGAATGAAGTCGCGTTTCTAACAAAAAGGGTTTGAATCCTTATAAAATGCGACAACAGGTGTTTTACGTCTTCCATTTTGATTGGCCGCCGGGGGAATCCGCGGCCAGTAGCTCCTGCGTTCGGCGGCGCCGGCTGGTCAAACCCGACTAGCCTAAAGTGTGTGCGAAGTGCGTTCTCTGTCACTGCGTCAAACGGCTGAATCCTTATTATCGGCCCGAGCCTTAGATTAAGTGTCGTTTCATATTCCTTTAGCTTGCGGATAGCGGCGTTAACTTTCTGCAATGCCAACGGCACGTCAAGGCGAGCAAGTGTCGCGCCGGAAAGCCGGGCCGGATTTGGCGGGACCGGAATTGGTGATGGTGGCGTTGGCCCCGGGCCAGGATTTTCAACCCTGAACATGTCTTCGTCGAGGCTCTTGATGGTCCGTTTTCCAACAAACGCATCTGCTTTTACTTGCCCCGGCTGAAGAAGGCGTCGTTTGGGCGAATCTTTGTACTTTTTGACGGCCTTGGTTGTTTCAGTGCCGTATGTTCCGTTCTCAGCGGCCAGTATCGCTCCATCCACCCTTGAAAGAACAATTTGGATCTTTGCCACAGGTCCTCCAACGGCACCTGGGCCAATATGGGCCGAGTCTCGTTCCAGGCATGCCACAAGATCAGGGTCGTCATTTAACCCGGTGGCGTCCGCGAACAGACGTGATTTAAACTTGCGCATTTTAATTCTCCTATATTTGGCGGTGACTTCTGGTCACTAACTCATAAATTGTGTAATCCCGACTACCCATACGGAGATGACCCATCGACACTAGACTATTTGCATAATTACCCGAAAAAAAGCGAACTACCAAAATCTCGGGCGGGAATTGATGCAGATTCGCCTCATTGACTAAAATGGGCTTTGAAAGATGGCCGTAACTGGCTAAAAGATCAACAAGCACTAATTCTCCCGCGTTGATGTGACAAAGGCGTACTAAGAGCGATAGCTAAATTCAATGTTGCAAACACGTTGGGCAGTGAAAGTTATTGACTAACATACAGTATCCTGATTTAATAAGCCGGGGGCAGTTTTTCGTTCCATTGCCCCGACTCCAACCTCACCGGCCTCGCCCCTTTTCAATGAACTCGTTTTTCTACCCGCGGATATTGTTGTGCATACTATTCCTGTTCACGTTTTCCGTGAGCGGCCAATACCGTTTCGACCTCTGGAACACAGATAACGGGCTGCCGCAGAACGGGGTGAGACAGATCACGCAAACACCGGATGGATATCTTTGGTTTACGACCTTTGACGGCCTCGTAAGGTTTGACGGCGTTCGATTTTCCGCGTTCAACAAAAGCAATACAAAAGGGATCATCAACAACCGGTTTACGGGGATCTTCAGCGATGTTGACGGCACTGTTTACGGAACAACAATGGAAGACGGAGTTTTGACCGTTTACCGGAACGGAGTATTCAGCTCGATGACCTCGGACCAGGTTCCCGGACATTACATCGACAAGATCGAACGGGATGAAGACGGCATACTCAAATTTTTGGTCGAGGATGAGGATCGAACAACAAAAAGCTGGTACAGCCTGCAAGACGGCAAATTCGAGTTCATGGAAACGCGTCCCAGTTTTGGCGAAGATATCGAGATCAACGGGCCGGATGGAACAAAGTGGGTCGTGGGCGTGCAAGGAGTTGCCGAATATCGCAGCGGACAGATATTTAAAACAGCGATCGACCTAACCAAACTGACATACAGGGTCAACACGTTTGTTGACCGTGAGGGCAGCCTTTGGCTCGGTGAAAACCGCGTCCATCGGATCCGAGGCGGAGTGCTGAAGACATTCGGCGGACGCGACGGCCTGCCTCAAAATTCACTCTATCATTCATTTTGGCAAGAAGATGATGGTAGCGTCTGGTTCTCAAGCGGAGGGGCAGCGAGCCGCAGTATTGGATTGGTTCAGGCAAAGGGCGACGATCTTGTAGTTTGGGGAGATGCACATGGGCTTAAGTCGGGCTCTATCCAATCGGTATTTAACGACCGGGAAGGCAATAGCTGGCTTGCGACGGACCGCGGGCTGTACCGGCGCCGAAAACAGGTGATCAAGGCATTTTCAACAGCGGACGGCATAGATCATCCCGAGGTTTACCCGCTTTATCGCGACCGAAAGGGCGATATTTGGATCGGCACCAGCCGGGGCCTTAGCATTTACAGCAACGGCAAATTTCGCCCGCTGGAACTTGACTCACCCGCGGGTGCGGCCGCTTCGGACAAATGGCGGCAGGGTAGGATGTCGGTACAGTCTCTATGGGAGGACCCTGCGGGAAACATGTGGGTCGGCCTGAATGGAGGCATTTTCCTGGTACGGGATAAAAAGGCAGAAATGCTTTATAAAGGATCGCACGTATTTGCGATTCGCAGCGACAGTGTGGGAAATGTTTGGGTGGCTACGAACAAAGGGCTGCTTCGCTTTAACGATTACAAGGTAACGGCCCAGTTTTCGACAAAGGACGGGCTGCCAAATGAATTCATGACCCTTATTTTCGAAGATTCGAAAGGGACATTGTGGTTTGGCGGTTACGGCGGATTGAGCAAATTTGAGAATGGCCGATTTACAAACAATACAAAGAACGAAGGACTCGCCGGCAATTATGTCCGCACTATCTATGAAGACGGCGATGGAGCCTTATGGATAGGGACCTACGATGAAGGAATGAGCCGGTTTAAGGACGGCCGGTTTGTAAACTATACCGAGGCAAACGGACTAAATAACAGCGGCGTTTTTGCGATCGAAGAAGATCAGGCCGGTTATTTTTGGATCAGTTCGAATCGGGGTATTTATCGGGTAAAGCGTCAGGAGCTAAACGACCTGGCGGACGGAAGGATAAGTAAGATCAATAGCGTTGGATACGGCAAGGGTGACGGAATGTTGTCGAACGAGTGCAACGGCGGGCGTCAGCCGGCCAGTTTGCGTACCGAGGACGGAAAATTCTGGTTTCCGACCCAGGACGGAATCGCGGTCGTTGATCCTTCGGCCGAAAGGCCAAATCCGCTTCCGCCTACGGTGGTCATCGAAGAGGTACTGGTCGAACGAGAGCCGGTAGATTTCAAAGGCGGCCTCGATGTTCCGCCCGGCAAGCGCGACGTTGAGATCCGTTTTACCGGTATCAGCCTCATCAAATCTGATCAGACAAAGTTCATGTACAGGCTCGTCGGCCATGATCCGGATTGGATCGACGCCGGAACTCGAAGGACGGCAACCTATTCATATCTTCCGCCGGGTAAATACACCTTTCAAGTAAAGGCCGCAAACAGCGATGGCGTCTGGAATGAAGCGGGCGAGCAGCTTTCCATCGAGTTCAAGCCTTACTTTTATCAGACCACACTGTTTTATGTGCTTTGTTCTCTTGGTTTTGCAGCAGTACTTTTGATCGTTTGGAAGGCAAGTGTTCACCGGTTGGAAGTCCGTGAACGCCGGCTAGCGCGGCTTGTAAATGAGCGAACGGCCGATCTTGCAGCGGCAAACGAAATACTCGAAAATCTTGCAAATTCTGACGGATTGACCCGCATCGGCAACCGCCGGCGGTTTGAAAGTTTCCTTGCCGACGAGTGGCACCGGGCGATCCGGTTTAAGACGCCGATCTCGCTGGCGCTTTTCGATATAGACCATTTCAAGAGCTTTAATGATACTTACGGGCATCAGGCGGGCGATGATTGTCTTCAGCGTGTTGCCGAGGCGTTTGCAGCGACCGTAAAACGGCCGACAGACCTGGTCGCAAGATTTGGCGGCGAGGAATTCGCTCTTGTTCTAGGCGGAACCGACGCGGCCGGGTCGCTGCTGATCGTAGAAAAAGCGGTTGCGAATGTCAGGGAGCTGTCGATCGAGCATAGAGGCTCGGCGACATGCGGACAACTGACCGTGAGTGTCGGCCTTACAACACTTTTCCCTCAATTGGATACCAATGAGTCAGAGTTGATCAAGGCCGCCGACAAAGCATTGTATCGGGCAAAGGAAAGCGGGCGCGACTGCATTTTCGTCTTCGACGACATCGCGATGGAGTCGATCAGGGCCGAATCCATAGTGCAGTCGGATCCCGCGATGATCGCATGACAACGCCATTTACCTGGCAGGATATGGGTCTGATCTAACCTGCAAACGACGGTAAGCATAACTTACGGTCCAAACTCAAATTTGGATCCCGGCATACGATTCAGAACAGCCGTCCAATCTCACGAATCCGTTTCGGAAAAGGCATCACGTCTCGGCCCCATACATCGATCCTCAGTCTCTGCGCATCCAGGCTCCTTTGCGTCAAAATCCATCGAAATCGGGAAGTTGGCTGGGTTTGAAGTTCAATCCCGCCTGATTTTCGACGGCACGGTTTGCGGCAATGGAAACCTTTTCAATCGAGCGGAGTGCCTTCGCGTTATCGGTCGAGCCTGAGATGCCGCGACATTCGTCGATCAGTCCCGGAACTTCGGCGTCGGTGTATTCGACACGCACATCGGTGTCGCGAACGCGTCCGATCAACTGGAATTTGGCCATGCATTCATTGAATCGGTCCCAATACATCGCAGTCTGTTCTTCAACAGAGTCCGCCTTTAGGCTTTCCCAGCGGGGAACACCGATGCCTTCGAAATAAATTGCCTCGACGTCCTCGGGGTTGATGTTGTATCCGATATAATCGGAACTCTCGCCGTTTGTGATGAAAACCGACAACGAGCCTTCGCCCTTCTGCTCATTTTGAAAATCGCGTTCGAGATCACTAACTTCGCTCATGTTTTTTGTCCTCCACAGAAGTATTAGACGTGTGTGTACATTGATTCTTGCATTACCCGCCAGGGTTTGATCTAAACGGGTACCGACACGGCAGGCAGCCGATAACGGAACTCTAAGATTCCAGGACGGAAAACGCGTCCAAATACACGGGCGAACTTCCGTTCGAGAGATCCCGCGGTACGGAACCGCCCAAGATGCAAACGCATCGCAAGACAACAGAAATAGGGTAACGGCGTGAACGAATTGTAAGGCGGGCAGCAGCGGTCAAACGCGGGTTCCGAACCACGGCTGCGGCCCATTGCTGTGCTGACTGCTCGACCAGGCGCCATGTATCATATTTCCATCAGTCGAAATAAAAAACACGGCATTTCCTTGATCACCCGTACTGTTGGTTTCGTCTATTGCGGCCCGCCACATTGAGCCGTTGCCTTCCATTGCGCCGAACAAGCGTACATCCTGGCCCGGCCTTGAATAGGCGCGCTGTCCAGGTTGTTCGGATCAGCGTCGATGCTGATAGTTAAGGTTATCGGTTCGGGATTCTCCAGGTTGTTCCCGCTATATCTAGTCGTTTGCCACTGACCATCGAATGACGGCATTGGTCACCCCCATTGATCGCGAAAAGGTTCGTATTTACACCAAATTAACCGTGCCGCGCCTTTACCTACAAGCTACTCGGCTACGGAAAGCGGCTACGGTTGAATTGATGTTAGGCCGCCAGTCAACTATTCTACCCAGCCAGTAACAGTTATAACCTGCCTGGCGACTTCAGTTATAGAATGGCCCTCGTTCATAACTGTCGCCTGTTCGAGTTTTAATCTGTCAAGCGTTTCCGTCATGATGTCCACTTCGCCCAAATGTTCTTGCAGCGTCTGGCCGACATCTCGATGTGTTAGACGTTGTTTCAGGGTACGTGATGAAGCTAAGAGTCGTACCACTGTAAGCGGCGTTCCAGGCCAAACACGCCTCAGTGTTTCGACTGGTTCACGCTGAGTTACCCCCCTAGCAAGGATAAGATATTCCACACCCACGGAGTGTAAGTTCGGCCAGAGGGAAAAGAGGTTTTGAAAGATCAGGCGATCGTGGTAATAAAACTTATCGCCCAGGCAAACCCACCCCAGCCAGTCCAAATCGATTACGGCGCAGCGCAGATTTTTCGCTTCGAGTTGGTGTCCGATCTCGATTGCGACGGTCGTCTTCCCTGAGCCGATTGTGCCGGTGAGCAGCAATGCCCCTTTTGGTTCTTGTTCTGTAACATAATTCTTAAAGCTAATCATGATGGACTTAGAACCTAGGCGGCCTAACTTATGGTTGAGCGGAACCGACGATTCCGCTCAATTCTTGTTTCTGATGTATTATACAGAAATCTTTCTGCGTACGAAGCTTATATGCAGTCGGAATTTGGATTAGATGCGAGGATAGCCTGGAACCGACGAGCAAGCCAAAATTATTGGATCGTGTGCGGATGGTCGCTCGCGCGAGGCATCTGAACAACAGGACCGATGACACGTATCACAACTTTATCAAGCGGTATATTTTGTTTGAAAACAAGCGGCACCCGGCGGAAATGGGAGCTGACGAAATAACGGAGTTTCTGACTGATCTGGCCGTGCGGGGAAAGGTTTCGGCATCGACGCAAAATCACGCGTTGTTTGCAATCTTGTTTCTATATCGTGATGTGCTTGCGATCGAGTTGCCGCGTATAGAGGGCGTTGTCCGAGCCAAACGGCCCGAACATCTTCCGGCAGTATTTTCGGCGGCCGAGGCGAAGGCTATTATCGAGCGTATGTCAGGTGTGCCGCAGTTGGTGGCGAGTTTATTATATGGTTCGGGATTAAGGCTGTCTGAGGCGCTTAGACTGCGGATAAAGGACATCGACTTTGAGGCTGGCACTGTTGCGGCCCGAGATGCAAAAGGTGCAAAGGATCGTATAACTATTCTGCCTGAATCTTTGCACGAGGGACTCGAGAGACAGATGGCGAGGGCTCGTCTTATTCATCACAAGGACTTGAGCCTGGGCTAAGGCGAAGCGTGGATGCCGTTGCGCTTGACAGAAAATATCCAACCGCGGGCCGCGAGTGGAAATAGCAATATGTTTTTCCATCGACGAAGATCTCGCCGACCCGCGAGGATGCTAAGCCGAGACGACATTGCACATCCGAAACAACCATTCAGAAGGCCGTAAAGAAGGCGATGGACGAGTGCCAAATCATTAAACACGGAAATTGCCATACATTTCGGCACAGTTTCGCCACGCACCTGCTTGAAAATCATTATGATATTCGAACGGTTCAGGACCTTTTAGGCCATAAGGACGTTAAGACGACGCAGATATATACGCACGTCTTGAAAAACAAGAGTTTTGTGCGCAGTCCGCTTGATGATTAACCATTGGCGGCTAGCCGCATTTCTATTTACGGTGTTCGTTTTGGCCGGGCCGCTATTTGGCCAGGATGCGGCGCCTGGGCCGGATCGGGCGGCGGTTGAGTTGGGGTCGCGGACGGCTAAGGGCGGGTTTCGGAATGAGGATGAGATCGCGGCTAAGTTTAATGCGTGGCGGACGGATGCGGAGGCGGTGGTTTGGCTTGGGTTTATGGGATATAAGCCGGGGGCGATCTCGTCGGTTGCCGTGACGAAACCGCATGGCGAGAAGGCGGATGTCGTGGTGCAAATAAGAATGCTCCCGCAGAGCCGCATAGACGCAAAGTCGGAACCGCCAGCTCGCCTCCTGCCTGAGGAGGGGTGGCCGAAGGCCGGGGTGGTGGGAGCAGCAGACGGCAAGTCTTTGTTGAAGGAAAATCTCCCGCAGAGCCGCAAAGATGCAGAGCAAGAGGAGCGCCGTGAGGGCATTTCGATCAAGCTGGTTTCGAGTCGGTCGGGTTTTAATCAGATCGACAAACGCTGGCTGGAACATTACGCAAAGATGTGGCGGATGCCCGCGGAGGTGGTGACGGCATTGAAGTTGTTTGTTGGCGAAGTGAGGCCGAACAAGCCCTCGCGAAAGCCTGAGCGTATGTTCCTGAATGAGCTTACGCCGGAACAGCGCAAGGCGGTCACTGATTTTTTCGCGGCAAATAAAACAGAGATCGTCGCTGACCTGTTCAGCGGCGATGGCGAGTTTTCGGCCGCGTGGATGATGGTGGCGTTAAAGGCGTCAGCGAAGCCGCGTTGGGTGCTGCGGCGGATCGATCACGTCATAAAATTCTTCGGCGAAGGTCCGGTCGAGATAACCCGTGCCGGCAATCTGAAAATTGGCCGCATCACAATGCAGCGAAAAGGCGGCGACGGCGGGCGAGAAACCGCCAGGATGCTGCAGTTCAAGATAGACCCCTCGCTTCTGTTTGACGGCCAATGAAACTCACACGCCAACAGATCATCGGTGCACTGATCGTCCTCGTTTTTATCCTTGCGGCTGCGTTAATTCGCATGGGCCTGGCCCGATGACGAATAAAAGTCAGAACCGGGAGCGATAGCGACTGGGTACCGTGTGGCCGACGCAAAGAACCCAGTCGCTACCGCTCCCAGTTCTGACAAGAGGCGAAAAGGGCGATACAGCCAAGTATGAAAATCGCGCCGATCACTCCGGACAGTTGATCACCCATTGTCTCGGGAATACTTGCTTGAAACCGGGTCTCGAACAACCGATCGGATGTGAACTCCGTCAATTCCCACGCAATTACGACACCACAAGTCAGACCGAATGCAAGCAAATGCCGAACGATGGGGAGCAGTCGGCCGATGGAAGATTCCCAAAGCAAAAGTCCTTGGTAGAAAAAGAACGCCATTGCCGCACCGCCGAAAAAATGCATCAACCAGTCGATGTCATAAAAGCGTGCGACGATTTGCTGAACCAGAACGACGGCTATCGGCGCCCAAGCCGCACGTAGAAACCATGTATATAGAAACTGAAACACTGCCTTTAACGAATATATCAGTCGGAATCGGTAGCGACTGGGTGCTTAGCGCCCGCGACCCGGAACCCAGTCGCTACTGCTCCCGTTTCTGACTGGTATAGGGCGGTGTATTGCCCATGATGAATTGCAGTTTGCCGCCGCGCATTATTTCGGCGTTCGTAATGTAGCGGCGATCTAATTTCCGACCGTTCAGGCTTACGCTTTGGACGTAAACATTTTTGTCAGATTGGTTCGCCGCTTCGATCCGCAGTGTCCGGCCGTTTTCGAGCTTGATATCCGCGGATCTTATCAGCGGGCTCCCGAGGGAATATTGGCCGCTACCGGGAGCGACGGGATAAAAACCTAACGCAGAAAACAGATACCATGCGGACATTTGGCCGCAGTCGTCGTTGCCGCCGAGGCCATCTGGGGTTGGATGATATTGGTGGTCGAGGATCATGCGGACGCGTTCCTGCGTTTTCCACGGTTGGTCCGTCCAGTTGTAGAGATAGGCGACATGGTGTGCCGGTTCGTTGCCGTGGATGTAGCCGCCGATGATGCCTTCGCGGGTTATGTCTTCGGTTTCGGCGAAGAATTCATCGGGCAAATGCATCGTGAAAAGCTCATCAAGCCGCGCGGCGAATTTCTGCTTGCCGCCCATCATCGCGATCATCGCTTCGGGGTCGTGCGGAACATAAAGGCTGTAATTCCACGCATTGCCTTCGATAAAGCCCTGGCCTTCGGTCTTAAGCGGATCGAATTTTGCGGCGAAATTTCCATCCGCCATTTTTGGCCGCATAAATCCGGACGACGCGTCGTAAACATTCTTCCAATTAGCGGAGCGCTTATTGAACTCGTTGTAAATATCCGTGCGGCCTAATTTCTTTGCGGCCTGCGCAATGGCCCAATCGTCGTACGCATATTCGAGAGTTTTTGAAACAGACGACGTGTTTTTGTCCTCAGGTACGTAGCCGAGACGCATGTAATATTCGAGGCCGTCGTAATATTTTGTCCTCGCCGTTTGTGCCGAGGCTTCAAGGGCTTTCATCGCCTCAGCACCTGTTAGATTGCCGGTCACAATGGCGTCCGCAATTACGCTTACACTGTGATAGCCGATCATGCACCAGTTCTCGTTCGCGTAATGCGACCAAACCGGCAGCATGTGATGAACGCTCTGATCATAATGCGCCAGCATCGAACGCACCATATCACGGTTGCGGGCCGGCTGGATGATGTTCAGCAGCGGATGAAGCGCACGATAAGTGTCCCAGAGAGAGAAAGTGGTGTAGTTGGTAAAGTCAGTGCCGCCCGATGCAGAAGCCCGCACGTTAGTAAGGGCTTGTTGCGGACGTTGACTGTTAAGCCCTTGCTCACGCGCGGGCTTCCGCATTGTGCTATGGACATTTTGGTCGAGGCCTTTGTATTGGCCGTCGGTGTCCATATAAACCGTGGGCGAGAGCATTGCGTGATAGAGAGCGGTGTAGAAATTTGTCTTGTCGCTTTCGTCTATTGTTGTTATGGCGATCTTGCTTAATTCGCGTTCCCATGCGGCCTGGCTTTCTCGCTTTACACGCTCGAAATCCCAATCCGGAATTTCAGATCTTAGATTCGAGATCGCGCCTTCGGTCGATACGGGCGAGATGGCGAATTTGATCTGCACTTTCTCGTTCGGGGCCGCATCAAAATCGAAATACGCGCGGATCTGTTTGCCGGCCATTTCGGGAAAATTCCGTGTCTGGTCAAACTTTCTCCAAAAGCCTTTGTAATCTTCCTTCCCAAAATTCTTAAAGCCGTATGACTTGAACGGCTTTGAGAATTCCATTGCAAAATAGACCGTCCGCGTCCGTGCCCAGCCGTTGGTTTGGCGATAGCCGGTGACGGTGTGGTCGTTCTCGACACGGACAAATGTCCAGACATTCTTGTCCTCGTAATTGTAAATGCCGTGCATCAGATCGAGGATGATGTGTGCGTCGGTGTCAGTACCGTGGGCCGCTCCCACCACCCCGTCAGCCGAGGCGGCTGCCACCCCTCCTCTGGTAGGAGGGGAGTTTTCTCGCTGATTCAGAAAAGTGTACTGATGAAACCCAACCCGCGTCGTCGCGGTCATTTCGGCGAGGATATTGTCATCAACCAGCTTGACGCGGTAATACGCGGGCTCAGCCTTCTCATTCGCGTGCGAGAATGCCGAGCGGAATCCCGTCCGCGGATCGTCCTTGCTGCCCGGTTCAAGCTGCAGCGGCCCGACCGTCGGCATTATCAAAAAATCGCCGAGGTCAGAATGTCCCGTCCCGCTAAAATGTGTGTGCGAGAAACCGACTATCGACGTATCGTTATATTGATAACCGGCGCAATACCGGTAAGCCTCCTTGTTATACTTCCCGCCGATGTTATGAGGCTGCTCATCCGTATCCGGCGAAAGCTGGACAGATCCAAACGGCACAGTTGCACCGGGATAGGTGTGCCCCATTTTCTGTGTGCCGATCAGCGGGTTGACGTATTGAACGTAGTTAGCCCGCTGAGCAAATAAGCTGACACTCGTGAATAGAATTACGGCCGCGAGAATTGGTTTTTTCATGAGGAAAACAAGGCACGCGATGCGGCCCTGCGGCCGTGAGCGATTCCGCAGATCATGCGGGCGGAGCGGGCGGAGCGATCAGAAGGCTCCGGGCAATTATGCCGTCAAGGTCACGGCGCGCCTCTATTGCGGCTTTTTTGTCTGTTGGACTTAAATTTACATTTGCCGCAAAGCTTTTGATCAGATCGCATATCTTTAAGAGCTGTTCATTGACGGTCATTGAGAGATCCTCGTGGTCCTTTTCGTTTTCCTTGCCAGCGGGCAATGTCAGATTATCGCGTAAGGCGGTCGCCGCCTCGCGTGCTTTCACCGCTAAGGTGCGTGCCATGGCTTGATCTGTTGCCTGAGGGCCGCGCAAGAAAGCAATGATGTCATTATGTGCGATCTGAATATTTCGGAAGGCTTCATTGACACGTTTCTGACGTTCTTCTTTGTCGAGCTGATGTTTTGTGTCCAATTCCTGTCCTTTCCGTAGCCGTTCGTTGTCAACGGACTGCTTCATATTTGCACGTCTGTCTTCAACCTGTGCGTTGGCGCTGGACCTTTGTCCTTGTCCAAATGCTGGCTGTGGACCGATAAGCAAAACAAGCGTCGCGGCCGACATAAACATTAGTGTAAGAAATCCGGCGTATTTCATCGCTCACTCCTTTGATTGAATAGTATGGATGCCAATAGATAATATTCAAGAATATTCACGGAATCAAGAGGTCTTTTGGCTGACGGGGAGTTGCTTGATTCGTAAAGGTTTCAGGTCTTTTGTACTTTCGGCTTCGCCACCACGAAAAAACACGAACAAAGACGAAAGCGAGCGAAACTGGAGGTCGCGTATTTTGTTAATGTTCCGTATCTTTTGCATATTCGGCTTCGCCACCACGAAAAAACACGAACCAAGACGAAACCCGCGAAACAAGATCCGTTTCGCTCGTACCGCGAAGCTAGTGGGCCCCGATCGATCGTCAAGGCGTTGTGTTAAGCTAAATTTTCCTGATGCCCATAACCGTAGTGAAACGTCCGATCTACGCGATCGCGGGGCCTACCGCGTCGGGGAAGACGGCGCTTGGGGTCGAACTGGCCCGGCGGCTTGGCGGCGAGGTGGTAAATTTTGATTCCGTGCAGGTTTACCGCGAGATCGAGATCGCAACGGCCAAGCCGACGGCGGAAGAGATGCAGGGCGTTGCTCATCACCTGTTAAATTACGTCGATCCGCGGATAAATTGTACCGCCGCCGATTGGGCACGCGATGCCGAGGCCGTAATAGCCGAGATCGAAGAACGCGGCCGGACACCGATATTGGTTGGCGGAACGGGATTCTATCTCAGAACTTTATTGCAGCCGCTTTTCGAGAGTCCCAAGACGGATGAGATGCTGCGCGAGCGGCTTCGGAATCTTCATGCAAAACACGGGGCGGAACATTTGCACCGAATCCTGGCCCGGCTTGACCCGGCGATGGCGGCCGGCCTGGCGCCGCGTGATCATGCTCGCGTCATTCGCGCCATCGAGGTGTTTATCCAAACCGGTGAGCGGCTTTCCGTGAGGCAAGCGAAACGGCCGCCTCGGTCGGCCATCGCTGAGCGCTTGACGCTGTTTGTCCTCGACCCGCCCCGCGATGAGCTTTATCGACGGATCGATGAGCGGGCCGAAATGCATTTTGCCGCCGGGCTGATGGACGAGGTTAAGCGGCTGAGGCAAGCGGGAATCAGTGACGCAACAAACGCACTTGGGTCGCACGGCTATCGACGGGCCTGCGAGTATTTGCGCGGCGAAAGAACTCTGGCAAACGCGATGGAAAAGACAAAACAGGACGTGAGAAACTATTCAAAAAGACAGTTAACGTGGTTTAGAACCGAAAGTGTCGGGCTTTGGCTAAAAGGCTTTGGGAGCGAGGCGAAAGTGGTTTCCGAAGCGCTGAATTTTGCACATCCCGCGGGGAAAAATGCCTAAAATCTTTGTGATGTATAACTTATGGGCGTATTGTTTTCGGGCAGCCGCAAGAAAAAACTTGTTTCAAACATCAAATCTGTTATACTCTGATTCGTCTTAATAGTTACCGGCTCCCTGTACGATCAAATGTTATGGAAAAACAGCCCGCCCAAAACATTCAGGATGCTTTTTTAAATTCGACGCGGCGAGAAAAGGCAACTGTCGTGGTCCACTTGTTGCCGGGATCGACCTTGTCCGGACGGATCAAGAGTTTTGATAAATTTTCGGTCATGCTGGATGTTGGAGGGCAAGATGTCTTGATCTTTAAGCACTCTATCTCAACCATCTCGCAGGAGAGAAAGTCACTCGATCCTTCTGTCGCGGCACAATAAGTTTTGCTCGGAAAATTCATCACTTTCGAGGGAATCGACGGCAGCGGGAAATCAACCCAACTGCGGATGCTGACGGGCGCGTTGCGTTCGAGCGGTGTCGATTGCTTATCAACACGCGAACCGGGCGGCACGCCGCTTGGCCGTAGGCTGCGCGAAGCATTCCTCGAAACCGAGGAAACCGTTGCGCCAATTGCCGAACTTTTGCTGTTTGCCGCCGACCGTGCCCAGCATGTTGAATTGCTGATCAGGCCCGCTTTGAATGAAGGCCGCATCGTTATTTCCGACCGCTACGCCGACGCCACTTTTGCCTATCAGGGCGCGGGCCGTGGTTTTCCTGAAGCTGTTGTAAACCAGATCATCCAACTCGCGACCGGTGGGCTAAAGCCGGACCTGACGCTTTTCTTTGATATCTCGGAAGAAACCGCTCTTGAAAGGACGCGGTCACGCAGCGAGACCGGCGAACAGGTCAATCGGATGGATGCCGAAACCGCCGATTTCTATGGACGGGTACGAAAGGCATACCTGCAGATAGCCGAAAGGGAACCTGACCGCTTTCGCATCATTGACGGAGATCGCTCGGTTGAAGAGATCCAGGCCAGCGTTTTGGAGATAGTGAAGCCGTTAGTGGAAAAGCTGCCGAGTCGCGAAACCGCTTAGAAGTAGGAGTCTGAAAAGTCTATTGACAGGCGCTCTGTGGACGCCGACTCTTGTTCATCTTATTCCTTACGTTCCTTCATCTTATTCTGTGGTAAAGACTTACCAGCCACAGAATAAGATGAAGGAAATCTGAATTTCGGAACAAGAACGGCATCCGAGACCTTCTTGGCCCATCCTCTTCGCCAATAGGATTGCCGCCGGGTACTGAAAGGCCCTAAGTGGTCGAGTCGCTGGCTCGGTGCGAAAGATCGAAACGCTACTACTATGTTTACCGGAATTCTCGGAAATGAGGAGCTGAAGCAAATTCTCAAACGGCTTCGGTCCAGCGGGCGGATGCCGAATGCGATGCTGTTTGCCGGGCCGGAGGGAATTGGTAAACGGCTGTTCGCATTGGAAGTCGGAAGATCGTTCATTTGCACTACCCATGAAAGCGACGCATGCGGCGAGTGTCCGGCGTGCGTGCGGGCCGGCCAATTCGAGTTTC
>CAUJFK010000078.1 GCA_963169175.1 Acidobacteriota bacterium
GCCATCACCGCGGCTGATGCAATTGGATCAACTAAGGAGTTCTGATGTTGGCGGGCACATTCCATCCATCCTTCCATCAGAGCCCCATGTCACTGGATGCCGGCGAAAGGAGATAAACTCTATACGTGAGAGCCTGCAAACGCGGCACGGAAAAGCCGCCGCCGCGATTTCGACCCGTGAAAGATTGTCATACCGATCTTCATGCCGCCGAGGTTTCTACCGACAATGCTTCTTTCGATCTCATACTGAGAAGCACTTCTCCGGCGGTCTTAACGGCATGGTCGATGTCCTCTATTGTATGAACAGCGGAAATATACCAGATGCCGCGGCCGATCACGCGCACTCCGCGGTCCAGCATTCCTTTTGCAAACTCAGCGTATTTACCGCCGTCGTTTTCGAGACAGTCGCGATAGTTAATTAGCTTAGGAGAGGTCGTGAACGAAAGATGAGTCATTTGCCCGGGACCGCTTATTAGAACACGGTAACCCGCTTCCGCTGCCGCCGCTCGGAGCCCGTCCTGCAGCCGGAGTCCCAATGATTGGATCCGATCATAGAGTTCGCCGTCCGATTCCAATACCTCAACGGTCGCTGCCGCAGCAGCGATCGATGGATTATTACTATTATAGGTCCCGGCATGCATAACGCTGCCATCCGCCATCCGCGCCATGAATTGGCGCTTGCCAGCCAGAAAGCTTATCGGAAAGCCGGACGCAAGGGCCTTTCCAAAAGTACCGAGGTCCGGTATAACTCCGTAATATTTTTGGGCTCCGCCAAGTCCTAACCGGAACCCGGTGATGATCTCGTCAAAAACGAGCAACGCTCCATATTTGTCACATATGTCGCGCAACCCTTGCAAATATCCCGGCAGCGGTTCGATGCAGCCGTTATTGCACATGATCGGCTCGGTCAATACACACGCAATTGTGTCTCCCGCTTTTGCAAATGCTGCTTCAACAACATCAAGATCGTTCCACGGCAGAACTATTATTTCATCCAACACTTCGCGCGATTGGCCCTGAGTTTCAAGAACGCTATTCGGGCTGTCCGGCGCCCCTGCGCTGTCGAGAGACGGGTGCTGACTGATCAGGACGTTATCGAACCAACCGTGATACTGTCCTTCAAATTTGATGTACTTTTGCCGTCCCGTAAAGCCCCTAGCAAGGCGAAGCGCGGCTTGGACCGATTCTGAACCACTATTGCTGAACCGTGTCAGTTCAGCACACGGGATAAGCTCTTGCAGCTTTTCCGCGAGGTGAAGCTCCAACTCGTGCTGGCCTGCGTAAAGTTGGCCACGTTCGGTTTCTTCCCGTACACGTTTCAATACGTGAGGATGCGAATGTCCGATGATCATCGGCCCCTGGCTAAGCGTGAAATCTACGTATTCATTGCCGTCAACATCATAGATCCGCGAACCTTCGGCTCTCGAAAAGAAAAGCGGATGGGGCGCTCCGGCCATTCTGAAATGGCTGCTTACGCCTCCGGCCATCGACTTGCATGCCCGTACATAAAGTTGACGAGATCGTTCGTAGCTTCTCATTGTTTTACTCCTGTTTGTCCTCCAAACTGTCAAAATGGCCGTACGTCATTTTTTGGCTTATGTCGTTTCGGCCTCATCAGACGGAAACATCCCGCTTCGGATGTTTCTGTATTCAAATTGCGTCAGATCTACGCTGGAAAGTCCCGGCGAGTTGACCTCGATAATTTCACCGGCGATCAGTTCGTATGCCGCTCGGAATGCGACGGCTGATTTCAGCACGATGATCTTTTCGTGTTCCGGCGCTATTCCCACCGACCTAAGCTGTTCGAGGTTCCACGGCGGCATCTTTTTTTCGGTCAGGACGATCTTGATACCGTCCGATTCGACAACGGCGGTCCGGCCCATATCCTCGACAATGCCGTCGCGCATATGTCCGCGGTTTCGAAAAACACCGTCCGAGATCAACCTTACCGTTGCGGTGAGTTCAACAGGATCGCCATGAAATCTGTCGGTTTTTCCGCCCACGACCAGGCTGACTGTTTGGCCGACGCCTGCCGCGATCGACAGCGATACCGCCTCGGGATCGGCGATTATCACAACGGCGGATTCCGTTTTTTGTTCCAATAGTTCTCGCAGAATAAAGGTGCTGTCACCCGGAGTGCCGGCGCCGATATTGTCACCAACATCGGCCAGGATCACCGGATGGTTTCCGGATTCGACCGCTCTGGCAACCGCATCCGACACACCGGACAATTGCGGTGTAAATTCTTCCCTAAGGGATTCAAATCGATTTGAGATGTTCCGGGCATGCATGACCGCGGCGGCCCGGTCGTTATGGGTCACCACCACTATCGACGGCCCGATCTCAGGCACGTCAGAGTAAGCAAAGCCGCCCGCAACCGTCACAGAGAGAACGCCCGGTTCCGTTTCGGTTTCATGGGCAAGTGAGATCAGCTGTTTCATTGGCTCTTTGTCAGTCAATTGGACATTCGGCACGACCACCATAGTTGGCTTTTCGATCACCATAACCGGTTTGATCTCGCCCTGCACGGTTCTGACGAGCAGGTCAGCCGCTTCAAACCCGCGTTCGACCTGATCAACGTGCGGATAGGTGTCATAACCGACGATCGCATCCGCCTTTTCCACCATCAGTTCCGATATATTTGCATGAAAGTCAAGCGTAACGACGATCGGAATGTCTTGCCCGACGAATTCGCGAAACTTCGAGAGGATGTAGCCGTCGCCGTCGAGCGCTTGCTCGGCGACCATTGCACCGTGAAGAGCAAATAGGATGCCGTCGATCTCGCCTGCTTCTTCTATTGCTCGTTGAACAATAGAAATAAAAAGATCGAGCGTCTTTGCTTCAACCGGGGCGGTTGATAATCCCCAAGCCCAAAGCGTCGGGACCATTTCAAAACCGCATTCCTCCAAACCCTTGATAAATCCGGCCATTTCGCTTGTCGTACTTCTGAGCTGATCAATAGAATCGCGGCCCTCGAGAAACAGAACATCCCTGAAAGATTCGAGGTCGGTCAACACGTTCGAGAACGAATGCGACTCGTGATAAATTCCTCCGACAAGCACCTTCATAATTACGATCTAATGCTCAGCCAATAACCCAATGCCAATATCACCTATCTGAATGAATTTGACCGGCCTCGCGGGCGTCGCCGGACCGGATAACACTGTTTTCAACCCATGTCCGGTCAGTATGCAAACCGCCGATTCATCCTCACGTAAATAGCCGGTTTCAAGAGCACGCAGATAGCCCGCCGTTGAAACAGCACCCGCGGGTTCGACAAATACGCCTTCCTTCCGGGCCAGTGAGGATTGCGTATCGAGCACCATTTCGTCCGAAACCAGGAAACCTCGGCCGCCCGAATCGGAAACGGATCTCACGGCTAGGCTTGCGTCAATATCCACCTGAACCGCCAGGCCGCTTATCGAAGTGGTCGTAAATACTTCTCGGGCCGTTTCAGCATTTTCGTTGACCGCCGTTACAACGGTGTCATTTAGTTCCGGCTGCACCGCATTGATCTTTGGCATTTTCTCGACAATATCTCGCGCTTTCAGGTCCTTAAAACCTCTCCATATCCCTGACAACAAACCGCCGCCGCCGACCGGCACGAAGATGTGGTCGGGAACGCCGCCAAATTGTTCAACGATCTCGTAGGCGATCGTCTTGACGCCTTCCATTCCGTCCGGCGAATATTTGTAAGCGGAAATGACCAGCCGCGTCGAGCCTTCGTCCGCCAACTGCTGAAGCCGCTCAAAGATGGGTGCCGACAGTTCATTTGAAACGCCAAAATCCTTTACCTTAAACACTTCCGCACCGTAAACAAGCATTTGATCCAGCTTGCTCGCCGGCGTGAACTCATTTACAAAGAGCAAACAGCGGAAGCCGCGCCGTGCCGCATAGGCTGCGAGGGCTGCACCGGTGTTGCCCGACGATGTCGCGATAAAGGCACGAATTCCCTGCCGCTTCATCAATTCGGTCTCGAGTGCGGCAAACCGGTCCTTGAACGAACCCGTCGGGTTTAGCTGCTCCATCTTTAAGTAGAGCCGTGACTTCCCGCCGATGCTCGAGCTGCGAACCAGCGGGGTATTTCCTTCGCCAATGCCGTCAACGTCTTCCGCACCGGCGAGCGGCAAATACTCGATATATTTTTCCAGGATCGAGGTCATATAGCCCGATTTACTTCTCAGACATCACCCAGGCCCGATTGAACCGCGCTGACCTGATCGCCCGCCCGGCCCCGTCCGCCAATTGCTCTTGCCAAACGGCGATGAAATTTCCGGCAGAATCCTGGGCTATGCCCGGATACGAGATCTGCAGATTGTCGGATCGCGCAACGTCTTTCGGACGCGACCAGCTTTTTCCCCCATCGGCTGAGATTGCCACACTCAACGGAAACCGGTTACGCGGCGAGTTGTTCCAAATCGCAATGATCTCATTCGGATTGCCGTCAAGCCGCCATAATGACGCAGGCGTGTTGTGCCCCTGGAGTTTGCTTTGCACCGGCGCCGACCAGGTTTTCCCGCCGTCTGAACTTCTCGATTCGTAAAGATATTCAGTGCCCGTACGCAGAAGCATATAGAGATCGCCGTTCGCAAGTTCGACGATTGCCGGTTCTACGACTCCGCCGGTAGAAAATGGAGTAACTTTCGGGGCAAACAAATGAAGGTCTATGTGCGGCGTCCACGTCGCTCCATGGTCCTTGGACAATAAGACGCCGGCTTTAAGGTCCATTTCACCTTCGGTTTTTGCCGGCGTGCCGCGTTCAGCCCAGATGTCGTATGAAGCGGGCATCACCAGCGTACCGTCTTTCAGCTTCAGGCCAATGTGGCGTTTGCCGACAAAATACTTAAACCCGGTCTTGATCTCGGACGGTTTTGACCAAGATCGGCCATCGTCTTCGCTTACGGTCATCCATACTTCGCTCTTTGTGATCTTGTTCGGCGGAACGACGGTCGAGGGAATCACAAGGATGCGTTTGCCGTCTATTATCAGGCTTGGATCGCCGTCGAATTGCCCCGGCGTGTCGATCGCGATAACCGGCTCACCCCAGGTCTTCCCGCCATCGTCCGATGTCGAAACGTCTATCCGGCCGTCACTATTCTTCGGGCCGCTGACCGACCAGGCCGCGATCAACTTTCCGCTCTCGGTTCGGGCTATGACCGGATATGCATTCGCTTCACCCTTTGTTGCAGGAAAGCGGACGGTCCCCGACCAAAAGAACGGCTGCTGCTCGGCATTCTGAGGGAAGCCTACTATTTGAAATGCGAAAACAAGTGCTGCCGTAACAAAACTGCGAATACAAAATTTCATGATTATTTTTCCTATTTACCGAGCAATCGCGCGCGAAGATCGTCCAGAGTAAATCCGCCAGCGCGAATGCTCTCCATCAGCTCCTTTTCGTCGTGTCGGACCTTTGCAATTTTTTCAGGCAGCTCGTCCAGTTTCTCGAACGGCACCTGGACCAGGCCATTGATGTCGCCGTGAATGATGTCGCCCTGACGAACTGTCATTCCGTGAACTTGCACCGGCATTCCAACCTTGGCTATCCGGCAATGAACATGACTAGGCGATGTTCCAACCGCGAAAGTGTGAAATCCTAATTGCCGAACCTCGTTAAAATCTCTTACATTGCAGTCCGTCACCAGGCCGATCGCTCCGAAATTTTGAAGCAGTGTCGTCATTACATCACCGGTGTGAGACGCAAACTCACGATGGCCGCCGATCTCTTGAATAACTACAACAACCGGCTTCGGACTCGCTTCAACGGCCTCGTACAGGCTCATCGTTATCTCCGGGTCGCGCGGCTCCATTTTTGTTACTGTCTCTATCTGAACAGTCACCGCGTAACCGGCCATTGGACCGAGTTCCGGATATAGGCACTTGATCTTGCTCGACGTAAAGTTCTCCGACCCCGGCCGAACATCGAGCAGTTCGATTGCGTTGCACACGGTCGGCGTGTCGATCGTCTGTAGAAATGAGATTATGTCGTTCATTTTTGTATGTTGTCGCTTACAAGTTTAGTTGAGAATCGTTCTGATAGAGTGAATTCGCATCTGGCCGCCGTTTGCGACCAATAGTCCGATGAACGTCAAGCCGAACACTTTCGAAGTCTTCAATTCCATCCGTTCGCCGCTATTGACCGAAATGCGGGCTGTCGCCGACGCCGCATTGTATTGCACCGAGATATTCAAAACCTCGCCCGGTTTAAATGTGCCCGGGTACAACTCTTCTTCACCGATGCGGTGTGCGAGATAGAAAAACTCCGTAGTGCGCCTGTTGTTTTGCTGGCGGTCAGGCACACCTGCTCCTATGTAGATCCTGTCGCCTGAAAATCGCATACGCAAGCAGGCATCGTTTGGGTCGCGGGGCGAAAGCAGCGTGTTGCCCAAAAGAATGTATCCGTCCGATTTACCTGCTTGTACCCTAATTCGAATCTCGCCGACCGATAAAAAAGGTATGTTCCTAACAATGCCTGCTGCGTTCTTGTTTTTAGGATTCTGTTCGATCTCAAGCCAGAGTGAATCATCCGCGGCGAGTATGTACCGCTCGACCGCCGCGGCCGCACTCGGTCCGGGATCGATCGTGTGCCATCCGGTCCTTCCGTCGCTCAAGTCGGCTGTAACATCTTTTGACAAGATCCACGCTCTGCTAACGCGCGCGAAGGTCGGCCGGTTGTGCCGCGACCAGTTTCCCTTGTTATACGAGAGTGCCAGATCTCCATCCTTTGTTTCCGTAAGATAGGAGTAAGTTACATGAGGAACCGATGCGTTGGGGTCATCGGTAAAGTCGGTAAAATCCAATTCGCGCAAACCTTGAAATGTTTTCCCGTCTTTTGTCAGGCCGAGTAGAAGGCTCTGACGAGCGTAATTTGAGTGAGTGTGATTATTCCATGCTACGGCGATCTCTCCGCTGCGGAGCCTAAGAGCGGTAGCAGGAGCATTGCTGGATGGCAGGACCGACTCAACGGCATACGTCCAGGTCGCTCCCCGATCGCTGGAAAACGACTCCCAAAGAAATCCGGTTTGTGCTCGGATAAGCATCCACAGCTTGCCGCCCGGTAACTCGACGACGGTCGGCTCGCTCGCTCCGCTCTCAAATCCGCCGCCGCCGGTCCTTAACACACTTGCCGACCGTTTCCAGTTCTTACCGTCGTCGTCGGAGTACATCACGGAAACAGCGAACTGCGATTTCACATTTGTAAGAAAGCAGAACGGATAGATCAGCCTGCCGTCGCGCAGTTGTTCCATCGAAAGAATGTCGCCCTGATATCGCTCTCCGGTCGGCATTTTCGCGGCATTGCTCCACGTCTTCCCTTCGTCATTCGAGCGTTGGATAAAGACCTCGCTCAGGGATTTCTCCGGTGTGCCGGTCTCATAATCATAGCCGCTGTAACGAACGAAAATGTGCAGAAGCGTTCCGGCTGCCGTCTGGCGGATGTTATGTGAAAGGAGCGAATATTCCGTTGTGCCTTGCTGCAAGACCTTGGGTTCGCCCCAGCTTTTCCCGCCGTCAGTTGACCGCCGCATTACAAGACGCGAGATCGACCACATCGATTTTGAAAGATACGGTGCCTCCGGTTCAGTTGTTACCCAAAGCAGATCTCCGTTCTTTAGCGCGGTAATCGGCCCGCTTCGCGATGCCCGGTGGCCAAGGTCAAGCGAAAAACGTTCCATTTCGCCAAAGACCGGGACCGACGCCGGCATTTTAGGGGTTTCCCGCCCCGAATCTGCAAGCACCATCTGCCCCGTCACAGCGGCCGCAACTACTCCACCCGAAACGGTTAGAAATTGTCGTCGGCCAAGCTCATTATTCGATCTCATAATTCTCCTTATGCGATAGTCCAACCGCCGTCAACCACAAGATTGTGGCCATTAATATGGCGGGCCGCATCAGAACAGAGAAACACCGCGATCTCGCCGATCTCAGAGGCGTCGATCAACTCTCTCTGCGGCATCGGAGCAAGCATGATCTTCTTAATGACCTCATCCTCGGAAATTCCGTGATGTTCTGCCTGGCTTGCAATTTGTCGTTCTACCAAAGCTGTCCGCACGTATGCCGGTGAAACGGCGTTGACGGTCACGCCGGATTCAGCGGCTTCGAGCGCCGCCGTTTTTGTTAGTCCTATAAGGCCGTGCTTTGCGCTCACATACGCCGCCTTAAACTTTGAGGCAACGACGGAATGGATCGAGGCTATATTCACGATGCGTCCCCAGCGTTTTGACATCATCCCCGGCAAGAATTGCTGCGTGCAAAGGAACGAGCCGCGCAGCATCACGTTCAATAGCCGGTCCCAATGTTCCAACGGAAACTTCTCCAACGAACTAACATATTGAAGCCCCGCGCAATTGATCAGGATATCGATCGTTCCAAGTTCCCGAGCGGCGGTTTCACCCATTTTTCTAACTTGCTTGCTGTCGCTGACGTCCGCAACGCAAGTGATCGCACGACCGTCGATGACATCCAACCCGGCAATCGATTCTTTTAGAGCGTCAGGTTGAACATCGGACATGCAAACGGACGCGCCAGATGCTTTGAGGGCCGTGGAGATCGCGTAGCCGATGCCGCTTGCCGCACCAGTGACGACCGCCGCCTTGTTCGAAAGATCGATCGTCATAGGCGGCACTATCTTTCCAGCAGACCGCGAATTACCGGCTCGAGGGCGTTTGCGTAATTTGTAAAACCGAGGTCGGTCGGGTGCACCCCGTCAAAAGTTGCT
>CAUJFK010000079.1 GCA_963169175.1 Acidobacteriota bacterium
CAAGATTTCTTTTTGGCGAACTGACGGCAATTCGGTCAGAATGACGGAAACATATCTTGTAAGCCATCGAGCAGAAGTAGGCTAGAATAGGGAAACGATGCACAGCAAAAGGCCAATAATCCAAGTCGTCAAAGGGAGTACGATCGGATCCCTATTCTTCCTGATCGGTGTTCTTGCGTCCGCTGGTGTCGGCCAGAATCAACCTCCGTCCGCCGGCGATGCCGTGATCCGCGTTGAGACCTCGTTGGTTTCGATTCCGGTGTCAGCTGCCGATCGCGAGGGCAGATTTTTATCGGGAGTTCAGCAAGGTCAGTTTCGCGTGTTCGAAAACGGCAAAGAACAGCCGATCGCGTATTTTGGCGGAAACGACACTCCGATCGTGGTTGCGCTCGTGCTGGATATGAGCGATTCGACCCGATTCAAACTAGCCGACATTCAGGGATCCGCCATTCGCTTTATCAAGCAGCTTCAGCCAAACGACCGCGCCCTCGTAATGGCGTTCGACAAGCGGGTACATCTGCTGAGCGACGTTACAGGCGATCGGAACGCTTTGGTGAATGCTGTTCGCAAGATACAAGTCGGTGGCGGCACAAGTGTTTACAACGCGGTCGATACCGTACTGCGACAATATTTTGCTCCCATACGCGGGCGAAAAGCGGTCGTGCTTTTTACGGACGGCGTCGATACGACAAGCGCGAGCGCTACGTACGACAGCACCATACGGCTGGCAACCGAATCGGACTCAATGTTTTATGCAATTAAATTCGATACTTACACCGATGTGACCGAAGAGGCCCGAAAGCGTTCGTTGGCGGAAGGACAGGTCAGTACTTCGATCGGCGGCCAGCCTTCGGGCGTTGTTTACGAGCGGGCCGGGCGTTACCTTTCCCAACTCCCTGAGGTCACCGGCGGCCGGCTGTACACGGCGGGTTCGAACGATCATCTTTCGAACGCATTTTCACAGATCATTGGCGAACTCCGCTCACAATACCTTTTGGCGTTCTATCCTCAGGACCAAACGAAGTCGGGCCGTAGGAAAATAGTAGTAAAGATAGATATCCCGGGAGCAAAAGTGAGGGCCCGAAAATACTATTATTTTGCACCGGTAAAGGATGCCAAACCCTAGAATCGATTCCGCTTTGCAGAAGCCCGCACCTGCAGAAGCCCGCACGTAGTAAAGGCTTAATCTCCAACACGCGCACAACGTCGCAGAAACCCGCACGTCGTCAGGGCGTAACTTCCATTGCAGAACCTCGCGCGATAGAGGCTGTATCAAGCCTTAAAAAAGCCGCGGAGCAGCGACATGTTTGTAGCCCCACTTGAAGCGAAGCGAAACGTGGGGTTAATCGAGCCTGAATCTCAAAGCCCGTGTAACGGGCGGCAGACTTTCGCTAAATTATTGACAGCAATAGATGTAACATGCTTTTCTGTCGCCCACTACGTGGGCTTAGAGTAATGTTTTCATCCTAACCACGGGTTCCGCTTTGCTCCACCCGTGGCTACATTCTGCCACTGCTCCGCAGTTTAAGACAGTTTTGCCACAACCTCAGTAGCCAGGTCTCAACACCCACCGCCGCGATCTATTTATTTCCACCCTGCTGCTTTTTTAATTGAACGATGAACGACTGAAACGTTTCCGATTCCGGAACGTCGGGAAAAAGCCTGATAAATTCCTCATAAACCGCGATGGCCTTTGCCGGCTGTTTTTGATCTTCATAGATCAATCCCAAGATCTGGTAAATGGTCACCGCGTCGGGTGCGCCGGAAAGCTGAGCAATGGCCTGTGTCAGATACTTTGCCGCCTCTAAATAAAACGCCTTTTCCTGATCCGCTTCACCCGCGGCCCCGGCGTTCTCTGCCTTTTCTTTATACAGCAGGCCAAGCCCGGCATATGCTTCGGGTTGAAAGCCTCTGCCTTCGCGGATCGCACGTTTAAAGGCCGCGACCGCTTTTTCTTCTTCGCCGACACTTTTCAACATCCGGCCTTCTACGGCCGATAACTCTGCCCAGCCCGGCTTGAGCCGACGAGCGGCGGCTATCGTTTTCGCGGCCCTTTCAAACTCCCGACCGTCAACCTGGACCCGCACAAGGCCAATGCAAGCATCCAGATACCCCGGCCGCAGCTTGATCGCCTGCCCATAGGCCGCAACCGCCTTTTGTCGATCGACCGTTGTCAGCCTTTCCGCCTTTTGAAACGCAAGCTCGGCCTCGTCGGTCGTTTTGGTCAATGGAATAGAAACACTGCCGTTTTGCGTCGGAAGGAGTGCCTTATTTGTTTGTTTGAATCCATCCGCCCGCACACGAATCGCTTTCCTACCGGGCAAAACCGAATTGATAACCAATGTTCCTGTATCCGAAGCAGAGCCGTAAAGGACACCGTCTATCCATACCTTCGCGCCGGGTTCGGTCCTGATCGTTATTGACCGGCGCGCGTTTTGCGCCGCGCAGATCGAGGCCAAGGCAATAATGCCGACGAGCACGGCCAAAAGCGGTCCTTCGTGCCCGAATCGCAGGCCCACCGTGCGACGGCCGATGCTGGCCCTACCCGATCCGCGAATATTCCTCAGATACATCCGTTTCCACAATATTATCCGGCACGCCGTCATCGTCAATATCTTCCGCGAACAAAATTTTGATGAACGGCGGAGCTATCAGCGTTGTCGCGACGGCCATAAAAAGCACGGCAGCAAAAAAGTTTGCGCTGATCACGCCAAGGCCGAGGCCTATCTGCGCCACTACGATGCCTACTTCGCCGCGCGGGACCATACCGACGCCGATCTGCGCCATTTCGCGGGCCTTCATGCCCCATGCACCAATGCCGCAGCCGATAAATTTTGTAACTACGGCGACCAGTGTCAGGAGCAGCGCTTGAACCACGACATTCGTATCGCGGAACACTGAAAGATCAAGCTGCATTCCGATATTTACCAGAAAGAACGGCACCAAAAACTCGGTCACGCCGCCTGTCATCCGGTGCATCTTGTCGTTGCCGTCAACCGACTCCGACAAGGCCATGCCGGCCAGAAACGCCCCGATGATCGCCGCAACGCCGATGTACATCGACGCAAGGGACAGGCCGAGGCACAGGATAAGCCCAAGATTAAAGAACGGCCCGGCGAGTTTTAGCCGTTTGATGCGCGGAGCGAGGCCGGTGAGAAGCTTGGAACCTGCCAGGCCGACGATGATCGTGAACAGAATAGCCGCGCCCGCAGTTTTCACGATCCCGGCTGTATCGATAGTTCCCTGCTGGCCGCCTGATGAAACGAGCGACAGAATGATCAGCCCTAGAATATCGTCAATGACGGCCGCACCGAGTATGATCCGCGAGGTTCGCAGATCCAGCAGGCCCATCGAACCCAGGACCCGCGCCGTAATGCCAACGGAGGTCGCCACAAGCGCCGCCCCAATGAACAGAGCCTCGACCGTCGAACCGTCCCACGCCATCGCCAGGAAATATCCCGCAGCGAACGGAAGGGCGACCCCAAGAACTCCGACCATTACGGCACGCCCGCCAACCTGAAAAATATCTCTCGGTTTGGTTTCAAGCCCGACGGTGAACAATAGAAAAATTACGCCTACCTCTGCCAAAACCGAGATAAGGTCGGACGGCGCGACCCAACCGAGCAGACTTGGGCCGATGATGACGCCGGCGAGGATCTCACCGACCACGGCAGGCTGCCGCAGGCGCTCAAATATCTCGGCCATCACTTTCGCGGCCGCGAGAACGACGAAGAGCGAAAGGATAACCGCCGAATGGTCAACGGAAGCTGCAAAAACGACCGGCATTTTATTGACAAAGTATTCGTTACTGATTTTATCAGGACACTCAGGTATTAACTACTCGCTAGTCCCGTCAAGCACCTGTCTGCGTGGGCCTGATCAAAGCCGCGGGCCTAGATCCGAAATATGTCGAAAGAGTGTATCTGAACGCGGATCAAGCGGAATGAGCGGATCTTTACAGATCTTTCCTTCCTGGTCCGTTCGATCCGCCCGATCCGCGTTCAAATCGCCTCTATTCTGCGATATGACCAAAAGGCCGGTGCGTGCTGGCCATACCTGCTGAATAGCGAATAGCCCGTCCGAACGGTTACAATTGTTCTTTCGCCAAACTCTGTATGGAAGTTTATTTTCGATATGTAAACACCGCCGATGGCCTGAAAGATGCGCTCGACGACCTTCGCCGCTCTGATATTCTCGGCTTTGACACCGAAACAACTGAGCTTGACCCTTACCGCGGAGAACTTCGCCTTGTGCAGCTAAGCGATGGGAAAAACTCGCATGTTATCGACCTTAGGGCGTTTGCGTCGAACGGATCGCTTCACGGAAATGAACAGCTTGCGCCGCTCTACGATCTGTTGTCGGACCCCACCCGAACAAAGATCGCACACAACGCCAAGTTCGACGCAAAATGGGCCCGCCATCACCTCGGCTGCGAGGTAAACGGCATTTTCGACACCTATCTCGCCAGCCAGCTTATCGCGGCCGGCGACACCGACCGGCGCCACTCCCTGGCTGACGCCGCCCAGTATTTCTGCGGTATCGAGCTCGATAAATCGATGCAGGTGAGCGATTGGTCCGCGGCCGAGCTTTCGCATCAACAGCTTGAATATGCGGCACGAGATGCGGTGATAATGCGTCAGCTTCGCGACCAGATGGTTGAGCGGCTGGCAAGCGACGAGTTGGAACGCGTTGCCGCGCTTGAGTTTGAATGCGTGGTGCCGATCGCCGAAATGGAGTTGAACGGCATATATCTAGACCAGCCGCGCTGGCGTGAGCAATTGGAAAAGGTCAAAACAGCTCAGGCAAAGACAGCGGATGAGCTGCAGGAAATGCTTTCGGCCGGCGTCGCTCAGGCGTCACTTTTTGGCCGCGCTGAGATAAACCTTGATTCACAGCATCAGGTCACGGACGCACTCCTCAACCTCGGCGTTCCAATGCCTGCAAGTACCCGTGCCTGGCAGCTTCAGCCGCTGGCGGAGCAATATCCGGTCGTTGCAAAGCTGCTCGAATATCGCGGCGTCGCAAAATCGCTTTCGAGTTTTGGCGAGAACATTCTTGAATTCATCGAGCCGCAAACCGGGCGCATCCATGCCGATTTTCGCCAGATAGGTGCCCCGACCGGCCGTTTTTCGTGTTCGAATCCTAACCTGCAGCAGATCCCGCACGACCGGAACTATCGCCGCTGCTTCACTGCCGCCGCCGGCAACAAACTTGTCATTGCGGATTATTCGCAGATCGAACTTCGCATTTTGGCTGAGTTTTCAGGCGACGAAGCGTTCATCGACGCATTCGTCTCAGGGCAGGATTTTCACGCCGCCTCGGCATCGCGGGTCTTTGGCGTTTCTCCCGATGAGGTTACGGACGATATGCGTTCGTTCGCCAAACGTTTGAACTTCGGCATCGTGTACGGCATCGGGGCGTCGCGGTTTGGCCTTATGACAGGACTTTCGCAGAATGAGGCCGAGGATGCAATGCGAAAGTATTTTGGCACCTTTCGGAAGCTTGATTCTTACCTGCGAAATGAGGGCCGCAGATTGATCGAAGAAAAAGATGTGAGGACGGCGTCCGGCCGTCTGCTGCGGCTTCGGTTCGATGAGAAAAGCCGCGAAGAGATCGCGTCAGCCCGGCGGTATGGCATCAATATGCCGATCCAGGGCACGTCGGCCGACATTCTTAAACGCTCGCTTCGCCTGCTGCATGATTCGATCCGCGGTACCTCGGCCAAACTCGTGAACATCGTTCACGACGAGGTCATTGTCGAATGCTCGGCCGGCGAAGCGGACCAAACGGCCGAAAACCTTGAGAACGCAATGTGCTCGGCCGGCCGTGAATATCTGCAAAAAGTACCGGTCAAGGCCGATGTAAAAATAGCCGATGAATGGAGCAAATAAAGTGCTCCGCCCAGTTAGCGTGCCGGATCCGATAGGGCCAGCACGTCCGCGATCATCTTTTGCTGGTCTCGACTAAAGCTAAATTGAAAGACACCGAGGTCAAAGCTCGTATTCGTCTCGGTGGCCATCGTTGCGAGGTCCTCACGCTGTATCTCAAAGTTCAAATATTCCATATCTTCGCGTGGCTTGGCCGCGTACCGGCCCGGCCCGAGGTCGCGGCCGTTCGCTCGGAGTACCAAATTATGCCGTTCGGCAAAACGCGGCCGTTTGGGCAATACCCAGAACGTCAGCAGAACATTTGCCGGAGCGGCAGATAATTCATTCCCGGCGTACATAAACCCGATCGCAAAATTCATCGCCTGATCGCCAGACCTCCCCGTGTCCGAAAAGTTTTCGGTCACGCCCATCATCTTGGACACATTTGAATCCGGATCGTAAGTGAGTTTGATGCCCTTGCTGCTCCCGCGATCTTTTATCTGCCTGGTGATAACAGCATTCGATTTTGATTGGGCCTGGCCCACAACACAAGCGGCGGCGAGAATAGCGATAACGAGTAGTTTTTTCATTTAGGAGGTAAAGATCGAAATGCAAGGTTTGAACGAAGTGTAGGCCGTATATGAGGCCGGCCATAGAAATTATGGCACGCGAACGCTTCCTGTGGAAAGAGAAAAAATGGGCCTGTACATCTGAGTTTCCTTGAACGCGCCCGTTCTAAAAAGCGATAGGCCCGCGGCCGTCTTTAGTCCAGATCTCTCTGGCTGATAACAGCTCGGGGGCCTATCGGTTTTAGTTTGCCAAATTCCTTCCGCTCTTTCTGTAATTAGCCGAAGAGCGGAACATCATAGTCCTATTTCATGCCGGGCCCGGCCTCGGTCTCAAGCGGCTTGCCCTCCGGATCAAGGATCGTTATCCCGTAACCCAGTTCCTTTAGCCCCGGCTCGATCACCTTTCTGTCACCGACAATCACTATCGCCATCTTTGCCGGATCGAGATATTGTTTCGCGACCCGATTAACGTCGCTTAGTGAAACGGCGTTGACCCTGGAGATATAATCGTTAAAGTACGATTGCGGCAGGTTGTAGGTCACCAGGCTTGCAAGCTGGCCCGAGATTGCCCCAACCGTTTCGAAGGCTCCCGGATAGCGGCGAATGAGGCTCTGTTTGTTGTATTCCATCTCCTTCTGCGTTACCGGCCGTCCGCCGCGAATATCGTTCAATTCTTTTATGAACTCTTCAACGGCTTCCTTTGTGTAAGCGGTCTGAATGTCGCCGCCGGCCGAAAATGGCCCGGCGCCGCGCCGAAATGACCATGTGCTGCGTGCTCCGTAGGTGTAGCCCTTGTCTTCACGCAGATTCATGTTTATTCGCGAGGTAAACGCACCGCCAAGGATCGTGTTCATCACGTTCAGCGCGTAATAGTCCGGGTTCAGCCGATCGACCCCGACCTGTCCGATCGACACGACGGACTGGGCCGAGCCCGGGCGATCGACTATAAATATACGCGCCTTCTCGATCGGTTTTGCCGCCGGTATCGAACGTGCGGATACATCACCCGGCTTCCAGTTGGCAAAAGCTTTTTCGAGTTTGGATTTGAGCGTTGCTTTATTGAAATCACCGACAACGATCAAAACACCATTGTTCGGCCGGAAGGTCGATTCGTAGTATTTCACGAGGTCATCGCGGGTGATGGCCTTTAGCGACGCCTCGTTATTGTCGCGGCCATACGGCTGATCGCCGTAGAGGACCTTCGCGTAAACATTGTTCGAAATGGCGTTCGGGTTGGACCGCTGCTGCCGCAGGCCGACCAAAGCTCGGGACCGCAGGCTTTCGAGCTCTTTGGCCGGGAATACAGGATTCAGGATGACATCCGTGTAAATATCGAGGGCCTGATCGAGATTTTTGGTCAAGGTCTGCAGGCCGACATTGGTCGAATCATAGCCTGAGCCGGCATTAACGCTTGCCCCGATGCCCTGAAGCTGATTGGCGATCTCAACCGCGCTTCTGGTCTTGGTGCCGTCATCCAGGAGTTGAGTCATCAGGCCGGAGACTCCCGTGCGGTCGTCCGGCTCATTCACCGAACCTGTCTTGAGCACAAGGTTCATTGAAATGATCGGCAATTCCTTCTGTTCGACCATCCAGATCTCAAGCCCATTGCTGAGCTTGGCCTTCTCTATCGGCGGCAGCGAGAACTTTGGCTGCGGCCCCTGCTTCGGCAGTTTT